>CAIYTC010000254.1 GCA_903929005.1 uncultured Dehalococcoidia bacterium
ATCCAGCAAATCCATGGCTTGAGGTTTCCGTTCAGCCATTAAGTAAATATCCCTTCAGAACAAATATCAAAATATTGTGGCCGTTCTTGCCCCGTTCAAGCGCAGCGAGTCCGACAGGGTGAGCAGTCGAACCAGTTTTCCTCCTGTCAATAAAATCTTTCCCTTCGAGATAACAGCTACATTCACTGCTGCAGTTTCAAAAATTCCGTATATCCGTCTCTATAGTTCCTTCTTCAATGCATGCCCAGCCATAGCGGCCCCGGCGCAGCGGCCCGGGATTGACTATGATGGTGTCTCCGATGCGGTCCAGGCCTGCGCCTTCATGAATATGGCCGCAGAAACAGGCAAGAGGCTGTCGCTGCTCTATGAATGACCTTATGGCGCTGCTCCCGACATGCTCATCGGTGAAAGCAAGGTCGGCGCAGGTGTCAAACGGCGGCTCATGGGTGACCATGACAGAGGGCAGGCCGTCGGGCATATCTGCCGCAGCCTGGGCAAGGTATTCGGCAAATCGCGCGTCCGGTATCTCTCCGGGAGTTCTGCCCGGGCAGGGCAGTGAAAACCCTGCACCAAAAAAAGCCATGCCGTTTCGCACAATGCAGCGGCCGTGCAGGCTCATGCTCCGCAGGCGCAAATACTGCTCCACCCCGGCATAGTCGCAGTTGCCATGCACGCCAAGCACGGCAACGCCGTGCTGCTCAATTGCAGCAACAATTTTATCAGCCGCGTCCTGATTGCCGAAATTGGTGATATCGCCCAGCAGCAGCGCCACATCGGCGTGCTGCTCCTGTTTGAACACGCGGTGAACACATGATGCATCTCCGTGGATATCGGCAAATGCTAAAATAATCATTGCAGTATTGCTGTCGTTCTAAAAAGTCCAGGAATGCCCATCCTGAGCCCTTCACTTCGCTCAGGATAAACTCCGCGAAGGATCTCATAACCTGTTAAAACTGCGGGATTCTTTTCGTCGCGGCAAATTCAGCATGACGATAAAAGCACTTTCTGATTTTTTATGGGACCATCACGTATTATTTGCCGCCCTCTTTTCCTGTTTGCAGCCCGCCTTGTTAAGAGGTTTTCAAAATGCTTTTGAAGGCCTTTATAGTCTTAATGAGCAACGGAGAATATGCATAATATGCATCAACCAAACCTTCCCCTCCGGGCATAGACAGCTTGATAGTATCCCTGACTTTTCTCAGGGGTTCAAGCGCAGGAGATTTTTCTCCCAGCACATACGTGAACACGCAGGTTTTCTCTTGGGGCATCTTGTTTTCATACCAGATCATCTGGCTTTTACCCATGCCGGCCAGTACCACATCCAAATCCCCGTCTCCGTCAACATCATTGAGTGATATATCCCCGGGTGTTCTAATGTTATCATCAAGCACATGCTCAGTCCACGTAATCGTGCCGTTATCCTTTCCGGCTGAAAACCAGGATATCTTATCAATAAACAGCCCGGAAATAATCATCTCATCTTTACCGTCCCCGTTGATATCACCGGTATACATGTCAGTGCCTTCAAAGGTATCGCTTATGGTGTGCTTTGTCCAGGGGTCGCCGCTTTTTACCGGAGCCTGATACCAGTAGATGTTGGGTGTCTGAAAGATGCTCACCAGCACGTCGTTTCTAAAATCGCCGTTTACATCCATAACATTTACATCAAATGCCTTAAACAGGTTGTCATCAATCATGGTTCTCACAAATGAGACCTCCCCGTTTTTATAGACCACATCAAGCCAGGATACATTGCCCTTGTAGTCTGGCGTGCTGCCCAAATGAGAATTTACTATTTCCATTTTTCCATCACAGTCCATATGAGCCAGGTAGTTGGAGCTTCCGGTACCTTCTAGAAGCATCCGTTCCCACTGGGCGCCTTCCTGCGCAGGGTTTCCAGGATTAATATAGACAAAGGTTCCTGCGTTGGTACCGGCAATAATATCCTGCTTCTTGTCATTATTAACATCCATAGTATACATCTTGAAAAACGACATATCAGTTGCCGGCTCTACCTGAAAGCGCTGCCAGTTTTCCTGCGTAGGGTCTTCCGGCGCCTTAAACCAGTACACCGTTCCTTCCTGTACGGTTGCCTGCCCGCAGCCAACGACCACATCGAGGCGGCCGTCTTTGTCAATGTCAGCTACCACCACGCCATTGGCGTTGGAGATAGGGTTTTCTTCATCCCGGGGGCTGATAATAACCTTTTTCCATTCTCCTCCGGTATTAAGGTTGTTTTGAAACCAGGCGACTTCAGAGTCGTATTTGGTTGGATGGATGTCGGTTGTCGACACAACATCAAGGTCGCCGTCACCGTCCATATCCACCACATAGAGATAGATAGGGCTGATCTGGTCGCCGATGACATGTCGCTCCCAGCCATCAGCAACTGTTGCACGTGCAACCGCCGGCAGACAGGATAAGATAATACTCAATAAAACAATCCTTTTTCTCATGGCACTTCCTCCTTTGAGTTCATTGTTATTAAAGTTTCATAATAATAAAATAAATAGCAAACAGGGACAAAGCCCGTAATGTGTCCATCTGAAAAACGACCTTATTTGCGGGGGCGGCATTACTGAGAACAGGAGGATTTTCCC
>CAIYTC010000255.1 GCA_903929005.1 uncultured Dehalococcoidia bacterium
CCCGCTGTATAAAACCATCGGCATCGGTACGCGCATCTTCCTGGGAGGCGGCGTGGGATACGTGGCCTGGCACGGCACGCAGCATAACCCCTCGGCGCCGCGTACGGAGAAGGGTGTGCCCACGCGCGGGGCAGGCACACTGGCCGTAATAGGCGACCTCAAGCAGATGAAGCCGAAATGGCTGGTGGGCACCAGCTTCCTGGGCTATGGGACAACGCTGACAGTGGGCATCGGCGTGCCGATCCCCATACTGAGCGAGGAGATACTCCAGTATACGCTGGTGACGGATGCTGATATCCTGGCGCCGGTGGTGGATTATTCCGACGCGTATCCCAACCGCAAGCCGGAGGTGCTGGCTGAGGTGAGTTACGCCGCGCTGAAATCCGGCCGGATCACGGTCAATGGCAAGGAGATACCCACGGCGTCGCTATCGAGCTACCCGGGGGCGGTAGAGATTGCCTTAACCCTCAAGGAATGGATAAAGAAGGGAGAATTCCTGCTCTCCGACCCGGTGGCGCCGCTGCCGGGCATCGAATCGGGCATCAAGCTTAAACCGCTGGAAGAAAGGCCGTTGCCCTGAAGGAGGTATGATAAATGAAAGTTGCCAAGAAAATAGTATTACACTTCCCGCAGCAGAATATCGACAAGCCGATTGTCAGCGCGCTGATCCGGGATTATGCTCTCGATTTCAATATATTGAAGGCATCCATTTCACCGGGCGAGGAAGGGCTGATGATATTGGAATTGACGGGCGAGCAGAAAGACTACGACCGGGGCATCAAGTACCTGCAGCAAGTGGGACTCGAGATACAATCGCTCAGCCAGGATGTGCTGCGCAACGAAGAGCGCTGCACGCATTGCGGCGCCTGCATCACCATGTGCCCGACGCGGGCCTTCACTCTCGAGGAAGGCACGCGCAGAGTAAATTTCGACAACTCGCGCTGCATTGTTTGTGAATTGTGCGTCCGGGCCTGCCCGCCGCGCGCCATGGAATTGAAGTTTTAACGGCCAAATGTACCAGCCACGAACCTACCGTCATGAGATCAAAGACGCTGACCTGGTCTCTTTCACGGTTGCCGTTAAAGAGACCGACCTCTACATCCGTGCGGTCAGGGATTTAACTACTGAGGCACTGGCTGCTATCCATGAAATACGCAGTCCCCTGGAGGAATATATACGTGAGCACCCGCTTTTCCTCCACAGCCTGGCGCCTGTGGCAGTGGAGAGTGGCGCAGCGGAGATTGTGCGTGTCATGGCTGAGGCGGCCCGGCTGGCAAACGTGGGACCGATGGCGGCGGTGGCCGGCGCAGTGGCAGAACTGGTGGGCAGGAAATTGCTGGCGTTTTCACCCGAAGTGATAGTGGAGAACGGCGGCGATATCTTCCTGAAGGTCAACAGCAAAAGGCAAATCGGCATCCATGCGGGAGAATCCACGTTCACGAGCAAGCTGGCCATCGAGGTTGAGCCGGGACAGACACCGCTGGGGGTATGCACATCCTCCGGAACAGTCGGCCCCTCGCTCAGCCTGGGGCTGGCCGACGCGGCTATCGTCCTCTCACCATCGGCAGCGCTGGCCGATGCCGCGGCCACAGCCGTGGGCAACCTGGTCAAGTCTGAACAGGATATCGATGCCGCCATAGGGCACGGGAAGCAGATCAAGGGAATAAGCGGCATCTTGGTGATAGTGGGTGGCAGTATGGGCGCCTGGGGTGATATCAGGCTCGTGAAAACTTAGTCCGCCGGGCTTAGTTGCAGCAGTGCACACTGACAGTGATCGTGAAAGAATCGGTGCCACCTTTCTCGTCTGATATTTCGCAGGTGATTGTATAGTCAGCGGCCTCATTAGGAGGACGCCAAAATATCTTTGGACCGCCTCCTGTTAGTCGTCCACCAGATGCCTTCCACACGTATGCCAGTTTGTCGTTATCTGGATCCATTGAAACGCATTCAAAATATGCTGTGTCGGTTCTTTTGATGATGGGTGGATAATTTTTATTTTCTGCGTCAGTCGGATTACGTTTTAATGTTATTGTACGTCCTGCTGGCATGAACTTGATAGCGCTGATGGCCGGTGCGTTATTGGGTTTTTCCGATACGGTTATTAAGGCATCCCTGGTGGCCGACCCGCCCTTGCCATCGCTGACCACCACGGTCACCCTGTAGCTGCCCGGTTCCTGTGGCGCTGTCCATGACACCGTATCAGCAGAACCTTCCAGGCTGCCTCCGCTGGCGTCCCAGCGGTAGCTGAGGTTATCGCTTTCCGGATCGCTGGCCCGGCAGTTTAACTGAACCTTGCCCAGGGGTTGCACGACCTGCTGGCCGGCGGTCAGGCTCGCTATCAGGGGAGGATTATTTACCGGTTCAGGGGGAGGCTTGATGGGCGCCGTGTTATTTTGTAGGGCACAGCCTGTACATACCAGTACGTTGGTAATACATACTGCTGCTATATATAAAATACGGTTTGAAATCATACGTTGCTCCCTCCTGTATGGGGGTAAGGCAGAGATTAAGTTTTATCCCGGGACAATATTTTATGGATCCAGAACTGGTGCGAGAAAAAAGGCTCCGGATGCACTATTATAATAATTATAGCCAGGATTAAAAGTATGATGTCGTAGTACATCGACTGCCAGGGGGTCAGGCCGCCTAACCATCGCTCCCAGATGCCGAAGCACTCGCAGGTGGGGTATTTATCCACCCCGGTAGCTATCATGTAGGAGTTGTTGGCCATAAAACCCAGCACCAGCGGGAGGAAGAGTATGGCTATTAATCTGGGCCATATTCCGATAATCAGTGCCAGCCCTATCAAAATCTCGGCGGCGGGCAAAATCCACGGTATAAAAACCATTCCTATGAATTGGGCAAATTCGGGCGTCATGAGGAAGTCCGGTATGAACCTATCTAAGAACTCCGTTTGCCCGGGCACCTGGCCGAGGTCGGCCAGCTTGCCGCCGCCCGCCAGAAGAAGAGTCAACCCGACGAGCAGGCAGGCAACGATGCTGATGACGCTGCGCACTGTGGGCTTTTTAGCATATTCGTAATCCAAGGGCATATAATAATCCTTAATTCAATTTGAGGTCTTGACTAACTTGAAATTATAAATTAAACTAATGCCAGTATGCAAACCTTGGTTTATGGTGAGTCCTAAACTGGCAACCTCTTAAATCGGGAGACCATAGTGCCGGGACTAAGACTCCCAGCGTATGTTTCGAGAGGTCTTGAGCCGAGCGACCCGTCACAATCCATGGGGCATAGTGATTATCAACTAAGGAGGCATCAATGGCCCTAACGGAAAAGACCCTTACCTGTGCCGAGTGCGGCAAATCTTTCATTTTCACAGTAGGCGAGCAAGAATTCTACGAGTCGAAAGGACTTCAAAACGAACCCAAACGCTGCCCTGATTGCAGGATCAGCAGGAAGCAGTCCCGCTCTGGCGGTTCTGGCAAGCCCAGGCAGATGTTCAAAGCCACCTGCGCAAGGTGCGGCACCGAGTGTGAAGTACCCTTTGAGCCGAGACAAGAACGTCCGGTTTACTGCAGCAACTGTTACGCATCGTCTAAACCGGAAAGTTAAATATATAAATCTCCCGCCAGTCTCCCGCGGGAGTATTTATAAGCGTCCGGGGCGGCAGATCGGGCTTCTGTGAATGTAGGCGTCTGCAAGCTAAAAATCCATATCCCTGGGGGCAGGTCTCTCAAGGATAAGCGCAGCGTAGTAAAATCGCTGGTCGCGCGGCTGCAGAAGCAGTTCAACCTGTCCGTCGCTGAGGTTGATGACCACGAATTGTGGCAGATGGTCACAATAGGCATGGCCTGCGTTTCCAATCATAACAACCGTGTGGATGAGGTTATAAGTGCGGCCATCAGCTTGATCGAGCGGGATTTTCCAACCATCGAGATAGTTGAGCAAGAGAGAGAAATATTCGGTTAAACTCTAATTAGCTGATGGATACCTCCGCCTTCCTGGACTACCTGAAAAACGACCCTGAATATAAACAGCAAATCGTCCACGTACAATATATTCCACCGCGTGATGCCCGTCCCGGCTGGATAGACAGGCCTATGCATCCGGTATTGCAGGAACGCCTCGATAAACTGGGCATAACCACGCTTTATACCCACCAGGCGGAGGCCATCAATGCTGTGAGGCAGGGGGGCAATGTTATGGTAGCTACACCCAGCGCCAGCGGCAAGACCCTCTGCTATAACCTGTCCGTGCTGGATGCCGTGCTTAACGAGCCTTATACCCGTGCCCTGTACCTCTTTCCCACCAAGGCGCTGGCCCAGGACCAGTTGCGCGGACTGAAAGAGCTGGCCGGCACGACTATTAATTTGCCCTGGGAGTGCGTAACCTATGATGGCGATACACCATCTGAAGACCGTGCCGGCAGGCGCAAACGCGCACGGATCGTGCTCACCAACCCCGATATGCTGCACCTGGGCATACTGCCCAATCACAAATCCTGGGACAGGTTTTTCCGGCGGCTCAAATACGTGGTGCTGGATGAGGCGCACGTTTACCGCGGCGTCTTCGGCTCGCACGTGGCCTGCGTACTGCGCAGGTTGAGGCGAATTTGTGCCCATTACGGCAGCAGCCCTCAGTTCATTTTCTGTTCGGCCACTATCGCCAACCCGGGGGAGCATGCTGAAAGGCTGGCCGGACTGCCCTTCAAAGTTGTTGATAAGGACGGCGCCCCTTACAGCGGCAAGGCCTTCGCCTTCTGGAACCCGCCCATCATCGATGAGGCCCGCAGCGCGCGGCGCAGCGCCAACAGTGAAACCACCCGTCTTTTCACGGAATTAATCCGGCAAAACGTCCGCACACTCACTTTTACCTCCACCCGCAAGCTGACAGAGCTTATCTATGTTTACAGCCACGACCTGCTGGGTGGCACACTGGGGGAGAAAATCAAACCCTACCGCGCCGGCTACCTGGCAGCAGACCGGCGTGAGACCGAGCGGCAGCTATTCTCAGGGGAACTGCTGGGCGTGGTAGCCACCAATGCCCTTGAGCTGGGCATAGATATCGGCGACCTGGATGCCACGGTGCTGACCGGCTACCCGGGCAGCATTGCCAGCACCTGGCAGCAGGCGGGACGCAGCGGAAGGCGCCGCGAGAAATCGCTCAGCTTCCTGGTGGCACAGAATAACCCGCTCGACCAGTACTTCATGAACAACCCTGACTTCTTTTTCGGCAAGGCCTTCGAGAACGCCCTGATCAACTGGGAGAACGGCAATATCCTGCACCCGCACCTGCTCTGCGCAGCCTGGGAAAAGGAGCTGGGCGAAGCTGACGAAAGGTATTTTGGCCAGGCGCTGTTGCCTGCCCTGGCTGAACTGGAAGAGGAGGGCAGGCTGAGGAAGGCGGGCAGCCGCTGGCACATCGCCCCGCGGCTTTCGCACCCGGCGCGGGATGTAAGTATCAGGAGCGCCTCCAGTAAGCAGTACCAGTTACTGGATGCATCGAGGGGATACGAGGTACTTGAAACCATCGAAGAGGAGCATGCCTTCTGGCAGGTGCACCCGGGCGCCATCTACTTGCACCAGGGCGATTCTTATTTCGTGAAGGAATTAGACATCGAAAAGCATATCGCCATAGTGGAGCCTACCACCGTGCCCTATTACACGCAGACCATGGAACTGACCGATATCAAGGTACTGAACAAAATGCGGGAAAAGGAGATCAGTGGAGTGAAGGTTTGCCTGGGTGTAGTAGATGTGACCAACACCGTGGACGGCTTCCGCAAGAAGAAGCACTACACAGATGAGGTGGTGGGTGAGGAACTGCTGGACCTGCCGCCCATGCGCTTCATCACGCAATCGCTGTGGTTCGGCCTGCCGGATAAAGCGGTGGATACGATTGAGAAGGGCAAGCTGGATTTCCACGGCGGCCTGCATGCCGCCGAACATGCCGCCATCGCCATCCTGCCCCTCTTCGCCATGTGCGACCGCAACGATATCGGCGGCGTATCCACGCCGTTCCACCTGGATACCGGAAAGGCGCAGATCTTTATCTATGACGGCTACCCGGG
>CAIYTC010000256.1 GCA_903929005.1 uncultured Dehalococcoidia bacterium
GCCTATAAAACCGGTGCGACACAGGTGCTGTTCATGCAGCACATTATTGACAGCCTCAAGAAGGGCGGCCGTTGTGCCATGGTCATCGATGAGGGCGTGCTCTTCCGTACCAATGAAACTGCTTTTGTTCAAACCAAGCGTAAGCTATTGGATGAGTGTGATCTGTGGTGTATTGTCAGCCTACCCCCAGGCACGTTTAGCCAGGCGGGTGGGGGTGTGAAGGCTAACCTGCTCTTCTTTACCAAAGGAAAGCCTACAGAGAAAATCTGGTATTTCGATATTTCCAATATTAAAGTCACCAAGAAGTCGCCGCTTACGCTATCGCATTTTGAGGAATTCATTAAACTGGTCCCCACACGGGTTGAAAGCGAGCGTAGCTGGACAGTCCCGCGCAAAGACATTGAAGCTAATAATTATGATCTCAAAGCGGTCAATCCAAACCGCAAGGACGAAACCGATACCCGAACACCCGGCGAATTGCTTGACATCATCGACGCCAAAGGCAGAGAGGTTGAAGAGGCTATGGCAGAACTCAGAAAACTGACAAAATTGCAGAGGTACGATTAGCGGCTACTGAATCGGTATATAGGCATATAGTGTAAGGGACCGTATTTCGACAAAGGTCTTGTTTAACTATGATGGATGATTTTTCCTATGACGAATGGGATTCTCTGCAGGAGGAGGAATATAAACCGCCTCGGGACAAGGTTGTAGATGATGCAAAGCAAACGTTAAGGCAATTCTTCGATGAGAAAAATGAGGATGTATTCCATTTTCAGAATATTGAAGTTATTTTCGAGAAGAAGTATTTTCACTGGATCACATCTCGTGCCCTGGGTGAGTTGATAAAGGAAGGATCTCTAAAGTGTGAGGAGTTGGCCCTGTTTGAGAAGTCCACCATCAAATTTGTTTTTAATAGGAAGTACAGATATTACAAGAGGAAAATAAAGGAAAAAATTGTTATTGTGCGCAAGTACTCTGATCCAGTAATTGCGCAGGCGTGTGGTTTACAAGCGGAGATGCTGTTTTATAATGCTCTTGTGCAGGCTGGATTTAAACCATTAGGGAAAAACATAAATTGGCATGGTGAAAGGAAATGGGAAGAGACGAATCACGATTTGGATTACATTATTGAGATGGATAATATTGCGTACGGGGCGGAAGTAAAAAACAAGTTTAGGTATATAGATAAAAGCGAGCTGGATATTAAACTGAGGATGTGCGAATATTTGGGCTTGAAGCCGCTGTTTATAGCAAGAATGGCACCTAAACATTACATAAACATGGTTAACAAAAATGGAGGTTATACACTGGTTTTCGTGACACAAATATACCCTTACGGAAGCGGGGCATTAGTCGCGGAAATTGAAAAGACTTTAGGGTTACCGGTAATTTGTCCTAAAGCAATCCCGGAAGGGATGATTGAACGATTTAAAAATTGGCATAAAAAACAATTGAAAAGTGTGTGAAATTTTTTAACAAATCACAGTAGAAAACTAAATATGAAGCTAAATTTGCGTACCCCTATGAATACAAGATTGTCTACCTATGTTCAATACCTTAGGGAGAGCGATGAAGCTAACTTAGATGCTTCTATTTAGCGTAAATCATCATTTTCTATGGTTGCTTCGTAATTCGTAAACCGCCGCTCTTATTCCTTCATTAACTCCCAATAACGTCAGCAATGTCAGAAACGGCAGCCGTAGCTTTAGCCCATATTCGGTCGTTTTGCTGCCGTTTATCAATATGGAGCCGCTAAAACGTCAGCCGGCTCAAGTGTGGGTGTGTCCAGGCTGACGTTGTTCTGAAGTCTCTGGGGAGAAATGGCAGCCGTTTGTGAAGCTGTGGCTGACATTGCTGCCGTTTCTGCCGTTTTATCCGGGTGTGTAGTCCGTTTTACGAATATGCCGTACTGCGCTGCCATCCGGATTATGCGGCTCTCGTCCCATACCACAATTCGGCGGCCTTGCTTACCCACCCTGGCTTTCTTGAGCCCGAGTTTCATCATGATCCAGCCCACTTTGCGGGCACTCATGTCAGCGTCCTCTTCTGTTTCGTTTACGCTCCGGGAGATGACATCGGCGGTCAGGGTTTCGCCCTCCTCGTGCAGGCGGACGATAGCGGCTATTACCCGACCTTCGTTGCTCTCCCTTCGACGAAAAAAAGTGCTTCCTGCTGGCTGCGGATGAATGACTTCAATATTTCTGTTAGCTGCTCATCACCCTGCGCCAGTGCCTTCAGTGGTATCAGTACTTCTTGCAGACGCGGCTGCAGCCCGGGCTCGATCAGGTCGTTGGGGAACTCGCACCCCTTCAGCCTAAAGAGGTTGTGCAGGCGGAAGGTCAGCAGCTTGCTGCGCAGGTCGTGTATTTCTTCATTAAAACAGGATGGCAATACCAGGGGTATATCGGTTCGTATCATGGGCAGCATCTCGGTGGTCAGGCAGCGGCTCTCCAGCGCTTCGTCGGAGAATTGTAGCCGCGTGGCTATCAGCTTGGGACCGAATACATGGTACCCGTGCGGGCTCCACCTGTCGTTGCTCTTGTCTGACCTCAGCACAGGGAAGCCCGGCCGGTAACCGTTATTGAGAATCTTTACCATGTCGGTCCAGGCCGAGGAATCCTTGAAGTCTGCCTCGTCCAGCACCAGTGTCCCGCGGTACTTGTCCAGCAGACGAAAAATTGGTGAGGGCGTCGTGGCGCCGGAGGCGAAGATGGGCCGAAAGCAGACGGAACCCACCACCTGCAGAAAACGGGTCTTGCCTGATCCCCAGTCGCCTATCACCCGCAAATAAGGCAGGGAGGGTGCAAACTCATATACCCATGTGAGCAATATGTACAGCGCGGATATGTCATCGTAGCTCGGCGGCAGCTCAACGTACCTGTTGATGTAATCTTTGATTTGCTTTATCAGATCAGGTGCGCTTACGTAGCGTGCAGCATCACGGGCGAAGTGCACCACGTTGCCGGCCAGCGGATCTGTCGAAGGCACGTGGTAAAAGCTGGGCGCGCGGTGCCTGGCCATGGTCGTTGTGGCTCCCTTATACCGGACAATGAAGTGCCGTGTTCCGTCCTTCTTGATCACCATCTCTCCGATGGTGCTCCCGCACATGAAACCCGGCACCTGCACATCGGGCACCTTCTTTTCACCCTGCCCCTCCTGGCTATTTGCCTTGTTGTCTTTTTTTGTCATTGATATACCGCTTATGATGCCTGGCGGATTCCATTGACCGGCTGGTAGTTGATGGCAGTCTGCAGCATGTCGTCCAGTAGCCTGCGCGGCACCACCATGCGTTTGCCGAAGCGTAGCACTGGCAGCCTGCCGGTCTTTGCCATCTCGTACGCCAAGCCCCGCCCTATTCCAAGTAAGACCCCGGCTTCCTCTACGGTTACAGTAAGTTTCTCAGACGTCATTTCTCGCTCCTTATATATTGATTTGTGGTCCTGCATAAGCTATAATAGTACATATGTACTACATTTGGCAAGGGGTTGATGTCACACTCTGTCAGGACAGTCGTATAACTGTAATACAGTTTCCTTTATCGGTATTGTTAGCGTAAATAAACGGGGATAAAAAAGTCAGAGGTGAAAGTATGAGAGGACATGTTAAGCAGAGGTCAAAGGGTACATGGAGTATTGTTATCGACATTGGTCCCGACCCACATAATGGCAGGCGCCGCCAGCAATGGTACACGCTGCGCGGCAACAAGAAGGAAGCTGAAGCGAAGCTGCGTGAATTGCTCGATACACTTGAAAAAGGGGTTTATATCCGGCCCGGTAAAGTTACCCTGGGGGAGTGGTTGGAGGAATGGCTGAGCAGCTATGCCGCCCTGCACGTTTCGCCTCGCACCCTCGTAAGCTATAGGGAGCAGATCGAGAGGCATATACTACCGGCGCTGGGCGCAATCCCCCTGGCTCAACTTCAGCCGCATAACCTTGAAAAATATTATGCTCAGATGCTGGCCAGCGGCCGGGTCGATGGCAAAGGCGGCTTAAGAGCCCAAACCGTCCGCTACCATCACGGCCTGATATATGAGGCTTTGAAGCATGCCGTCAAAAGGGGTATCACTATGCGCAACGTGGCTGACGTGGTTGATCCGCCGCGCCGGTCACACGATAGCAAGTTATCCATTTTGAACCCCGACCAGGTTAAAAAGTTTCTGGAAACCTCCAAAGATACGCCTTACTATTATCTCTTCTATACTGCCCTGCATACCGGCATGCGTCGCGGAGAGTTGCTGGGCCTGCGCTGGAAAGATGTTGACCTTAACATGGCCACCCTGTCAGTCGTCCAAACGATCTATAAAAGCAAAGGCAAAGTCATCGTCAAAGAGCCTAAGAATGCCTCCAGCCGCCGCGCCATTGCCCTCACCCCCAATCTCGCCCTCATGCTCAGGAAACATCTCGAGCAGGTCATGCTTGATAAGAAGATGCTGGGAGTTCCGCTAAAGGGTGACGACCTTGTCTTCTCCTACCAGGACGGCCGGGCGCTTGACCCCAGCACATTAAGCCATGCTTTCAGTAAGACTGTAGGCAAAGCCAACGTCCCCCATCTGCGCTTCCACGACCTGCGCCATACCCACGCCACCCTCATGCTAAAAGCCGGTGTCCATCCCAAAGTCGTCGGCGAACGCCTCGGCCACAGCAATATCCGCACTACCATCGATACCTACAGCCACGTCCTGCCCGGACTCCAGGAAGCCGCCGCCCTTCGCTTCGACCAGATGCTGGAGGAAACCGATGGAGGAACTATAGAAAGAGATAATATTAAACCAGATATTAGATTTTGACACATATCTTGATACTGGATAGAATGATGCAGCAGGAAAGCATTAATGCTGACGGATTCAGAGGTTGCTTCGATATTGGCGGAGGCCAAAGTGATTACAGCTAACGTGCGTTGGCGACCAGTAGGTGGTAGGAGTGGGGAGGCTTACTATTTGGAAGCAACCGTTTTGGCTCCCATTCAAGACGTCACGTTATGGCTGAAAGGTTACAAAGGTAGAAGGAATCGTAGCTTAGCTTTGATTTACAAGGGATTTCCTATCAAGAAAATTACAGTGCACAATCAACATACCAATCCGGATGGATATGTTTTGAGACAACCTCATAAACATGCTTGGAATGAAGCACACGATGATAGGGAAGCATATATACCGACGGATATAACATTTGGCGATATTAACGTGGAGTTTACTGGTTTTTTACGGCAGTGCAATATTAATTTACTGGGGACATATTCTGCGATAATGCCATAGGGTATTTTATATGGACAAAATTTGCCACGATGCCATAGCTTCTTATATTAATACGCTCAGCAGTTCCTTTCGAGTTGTCCCAGCGGAAAAGGGCTGTTTATTGATCATGCCATTCATGCGATTGGACAATGAATATATTGAGATTGAGTTAGCTGCACA
>CAIYTC010000257.1 GCA_903929005.1 uncultured Dehalococcoidia bacterium
CGTTAAACCGCTCTGGGCATATAACGCCAGATCCTTTCAGACAGGTTTGTAGGTCACGTTCTTATTCAAGTAGAATAACTACTGATGAGGTTCATTGATGAGTTCCGCGACGCCGGCCTGGCCCGCAAGCTGGCGCACAAAATAGCTGCTACCTCAACCAAACCCGCCCGTTTAATGGAATTCTGCGGCGGGCATACTGTGGCCATTATGCGCAACGGCATCCGCCAGCTTCTGCCGCCCACCATCGAGATGCTCTCCGGCCCAGGCTGCCCTGTCTGTGTCACGTCTAACCGGGATATAGATAAGGCTATCGCGCTGGCCGGCCTGCCGGATGTAATCATTACCACTTTTGGGGATATGCTGAAGGTGCCCGGCAGCTATTCCAGCCTGCAGGGCGCGCGTGCCGCGGGCGGCGACATCCGCATCGTCTATTCCACGCAGGACGCCCTGCAGATTGCACGGGACAACCCGCAGCAAGCGGTGGTCTTCATCGGCGTCGGCTTCGAAACCACTGCGCCGACCATCGCCGCGGCCGTCATCCAGGCGGATAAGGAAAATATGCGGAACTTTTACGTCCTCTGCCGGCTCAAGCTGACCCCTCCTGCCATGAAGGCGTTACTCGACCTGGGCGAGATCAAGCTCAACGGCATCATCTGCCCGGGGCATGTTACCACCATTATCGGGACGCACCCCTATGAAGCTTATGCCCGCCAATACGGGGTGGCCTGCGTGGTGGCCGGCTTCGAGCCGGTCGATATCCTGCAGGCCGTCGAGATGCTGGTGCAGCAGATTGAAAGCGGCCGTCCAGGGGTGGAGATAGCCTATACCCGCGGCGTTAAACCTGAGGGAAACCTGAAAGCGCTTGAACTGATGTACAACGTCTTCGATACTATCGGCGCAAGCTGGCGAGGCATCGGCGCTATCCCTGAAAGCGGCCTCCGGCTGAAGGAGAAATACGCCCGCTTCGATGCTGACCTGCAGTTCGAGGTGGAATTGCCGCCTGTTAAAGAGCCCGCCGGCTGTTGCTGCGGCGAGATACTGCGCGGTGTCATCCGGCCGGCCGATTGCAAATTATTCAGGGTAGCCTGCTCCCCCGAGAACCCCATCGGGCCCTGCATGGTATCCCCGGAGGGTAGCTGCGCCGCCTATTACCAGTATGGAGACTTACATGGGTGAGAAGATATTGCTGGCACATGGCAGCGGCAGCCGGCTCAGCCATGACCTGATCGATAAAATCCTGGCGCCTCCCCTGAATAACCCCATCCTTTCCCGCATGGACGATTCAGCCGTCTTCGAGCTCACAGGCAGGCTGGCCTTCACCACGGACAGCTACGTGGTCAGTCCCATCTTCTTCCCCGGCGGGGATATCGGCCGGCTGGCAGTCTGCGGCACGGTCAACGACCTCTGCATGAGCGGCGCCCGGCCTCTCTACATCAGCCTGGCACTGATTATCGAGGAAGGGCTCGAGATTGAAGAGCTGCGCAGGGTCATCGAGTCCGTCAGGGAAACCGCTGAGGAAGCCGGCGTAATAATCGTTACCGGTGATACCAAGGTAGTCAACCGGGGCAAAGCTGACAGGCTCTTTATCAATACATCCGGCATCGGACTGGTGGAAGGGGAAGCGGATATTTCAGGCTCGAACGCTAAGGCGGGCGATAAAATTATACTCAGCGGCGGCCTCGGCGAACACGGCATGGCCGTGATGAGCCGGCGTGAAGGGCTGCAATTCTCACTGCCCGTTACCAGCGACTGCGCGCCGCTTAACCACCTGGTAGCCGATATGCTGGCTGTCAGCCGCCGGATACACAGCCTGCGCGACCCCACGCGCGGCGGCCTGGCCTCCACGCTCAACGAGTTTGCCAGGCAATCAGGCGTGGGCATTACCATCGAAGAGGCTAACATCCCCGTCCATGACGGTGTGCGCGGGGCCTGCGAGCTTTTGGGCCTCGACCCGCTTTACATAGCCAA
>CAIYTC010000258.1 GCA_903929005.1 uncultured Dehalococcoidia bacterium
TTCACATTGAATTTCCGTAGTAAAAAGAGCCCGTATCCGGCCATCAACGCTGACCACATTTTTCGATGGCACAATCAGCTTCAGGTAAATTGTCTTGTCAGGTTCCTCGACGAAGGGGACAACCATGAACCTTTTGCTGAAGCTTGCTTCGCCGCCCTTGCCGTTGTTAACCTTGACCGAGATTTCATATTCACCGGTTATATCGGGCGGCATCCAGATAACTTTTTGACCATCTCCTGTGATGGTGCCGTTCTCGGCCGTCCAGGCATAGGTCAAAGGATTACCGTCAGGATCCCTGGCAGCGCATAGTAGCGTATTTTCTTTTCCGGGATTCCACTCGGGCATCCCTATGATATTCATGATCTCAGGCTGCGATATCATTGGCGGCGGTGGCGGGGAAACCGGCTGGGGCTTCACAGAAGGGGCAGGCGTGGCGCAGGCTGTAAATAAAATCGCTACCAGGATAGCAGTGACAATATACTTGCCGGGACGGATTATTCTCTCATACATTTACTGACCTCGTTATAGTTTACATTTAGCAATCGAACAATATTGGATATGTTTGTATTCCAGGCAGCACTTAATAAGCATGACCCAAATATTATATAATTTTAGACCGTTTAAATTAAATCGGCGCATATTTTCATACCGGTTGCAGGTAAGGCGGTAATGCCGGTTGGCCTGTTTTACGCAAGGAGGCATTATACATGAAAAAAGAGCAGTACGAGGAACTGGACGGCATTTTCCATCCGCAAAAGGTGGCAATTATCGGCGCGTCACCCGTGGCTGATCTTGCCACGCTGGCCTTGATGAATACCAAGATGAAGGACCGTGTATATTTTGTTAATCCCAAGTATAAGGAGATATTCGGCAGGAAGTGCTATGCCAGTGTGCTCGATATAGAAGGACCTGTAAATTATGCCATCATCTGTATCAATGCCAATTACGTTGCCGGTGTAATCGGGGAATGTATCGCCAAGGGGATAACAGGCGCGCATATTTACACCTCTGGTTTCAGTGAGACCGGGCTGGCCGAGGGTATCGAATTAGAGAAAAAACTCAATGCTGCCGCCGGAGGTAAAATCCGCGTCATCGGCCCGAACTGTTTCGGCATTTACTGTCCGCGTTCGGGGTTAGCCATTGTGCCTGAATCGAGTGAAGAAGAAGGCAACGTGGGCGTGATCGCCCAGAGCGGCAGCGTGGCCGAATCGTTCTCTTACTTCGGCAAAACCAAAAACCTGCGCTTCAGCAAGGTGGTCAGCTACGGCAACGCCTCCGACCTCGACTGCCCGGATTTTTTGGAATATATGGCCGATGACCCGCAAACTAAGGTGATCGCCTTATACATTGAAGGATCGAAGAACGGAAAAAGGCTGCGGGAGGCTTTGAGGTATGCCGCGGTGAGGAAGCCGGTTGTAGCTATTAAAGGAGGCCTGACCGATAACGGCAACCGCGTGGCCAAGTCACACACGGGACAGTTGACCGGCACACCGGAGGTGTGGAAGGCGTTGTTCAGGCAATGCGGGGTGGTGCAGGTCAGCAATCACGACGAGCTGGTGAATACCATAACAGCTTTCAGCCACTCCATCTTGCCCGGGGGGAACCGCGTATCCCTGATAAGCAACTCGGGAGGCTTCAGCGTCATACAGACCGACCTGTGCGCCGCCGAGGGCATGGAAGTGCCGCGCTTTAGCGATGAAACTTTAAAGGCCCTGCGTCAGCTTGTGCCGCTGGCAGGTACCAGCATAGGCAACCCCTTAGATGCCTGGCCTATTTTCTACAAGGTTTTTCAGAAAGAGGGCGGCCTGACCGACATCATAAAGGTGGTTGCCTCGGATGAAAATATAGATTCAGTCGTGTTTATGTTTGACCAGTTCAGGTATATACGGCGGGCGCGCAAGCACGAAGCTGTTGAGCATATGAATCTGGTCATCGGGATGATGCTGGAGGGCAGCCTTTATTGCCGTGAAGTCCTGGGCAAGCCGGTCTTTCTGAGTGTCTCTCTCGATCCTTTCCTCGAAGACGACGAAGACAGGCAGGGCAACCTCATGCTCAAGCGGGCTTTCGAGCAAAACCATTTCCCTGTTTACGCATCCAGCGACGTCACCATCAGGGCACTGGCCAGGCTTTACAAATACGCAGTGCAAACCGGGCAGGCCATTGGCTGATACCGGATGTAATGTTGCGGATAACCAAAGAAAGTATTAAATTGATGAAGCAGTCGCCAGGGTTGTGTGACGCGGGTCACATATAGACGGGCGGGGCCCGTTTAAAATAAGGACCTAATTATTACAGCATAGGAGGAATATTTAATGGGCAAATCACTGAAGGGCACTAAGACCGAGCAGAATTTACTCAAGGCTTTTGCCGGCGAGTCGCAGGCCAGGAACAGGTATACATATTTTGCCGGCCAGGCGCGTAAAGATGGGTTCATACAGATCGCCAACATCTTCGAGGAGACTGCGGGAAACGAGAAAGAGCACGCCAAGATATTCTTCGAGTACTTGGAGGGTGGGGATGTCGAGATTGTGGCAGCCTACCCGGCCGGCATGATCAAGGACACCAGGGCTAACCTTCAGGCTGCGGCGGCCGGCGAGAACATGGAGTGGACCAAGCTATATCAAAGCTTCGCCAAGATCGCCGAAAAAGAGGGCTTCACGCAGGTTGCCACTTCGTTCAAGCAGATAGCCGAGGTGGAGAAATTCCACGAAGCACGTTACAGGAA
>CAIYTC010000259.1 GCA_903929005.1 uncultured Dehalococcoidia bacterium
TGAAGGGAAGATTCTGCTGTTTTAAAAAATCTCCCGCACGCGATATCTGGGTCGTTTTGCCGCACCCTTCGATTCCCTCAAATACTATAAAAAGTCCCATAACTAAAATCCTGCCGGAGCCTGACCGCTATGTGCGCCGGGCACCATACTGATCAAAGAACACCAGCTCTTCAGCGGCCCTGCGCTTCGGCGGCCGTCCTTCTTCATCGGGAATCCCCAGCGGCAACAGCTCCACAACCTCAACCGCAGGAGGAACATTGAGAATTTCTTTTACCTTAGCAGTATCAAAGAAGCCCACATGGACTGTCCCCAGCCCCCGGGAATAAGCGGCAAGCGTCAGGTTCTGCACAGCAAGTGCTGTGTCAAACATCAGCCAGTCGCCCTTGTCAGTAGCAGGCGCTGCCTTAAAATAGCCGGCCTTTTCCTTGAGCGCGCAGGCGACAATGACAACCGGGACCTGGGCAAAAGCTGGTCGCGCGGGATTTGCTTCAGGAAGAGTCTCGGCAAGGCGCTTGCGCAGTTCAAAATCCCGCACCATAATAAATTCAAAGCACTGGGTGTTTGCCCAGGACGGCGCCCACCGTGCTGCCTCAAGGATGAACTGCAGGTCTTCATCAGAGACCGCTGTTGGTTTGTATTTGCGAATACTGCGTCTGCCCTTGATCGCCTCCATCACTTCCATGGCTTTTCTCCCCGGCAATAAAAACCGCAAAGGCACAAAGTGCGCGCGGTGAACTTGGCGGTTATCTTAAAAAAATGATTTAAAAACGGATAATTATCTTTTGCCTGTAACAGTAGTAACAAAAATGGTTTATTGTGTCAAGGCACAGTTCTCCCCGGTGATGTATTAGAAGTTGTGTCAGAAAGGAAAGGGGTGCATCCTAAGAAGTGACGAGTACGGAAAAAACAACTAATTCAAAGGAGGCACCCCATGCGATATGCAGGAACAGCGATAAGCATACGGCAGGCATTCAAAGAGGTCAAGGCATTTGAATGGGATGGAGAGTATCGGGCAGCTGCGCGGGCAGCAATAAAAGAATTGTTAGAAGGCAAGATGGAGAGCTACATCGATGACCATCTGGAGGAGATGGAGTACCAGGGGGTAGCAGACCGGCGCAACGGGCATTACGAGCGGCACATACTAACCGAGGCAGGGGATGTGGTGGTAGCGGTGCAGCGCACCCGGCTGAGAAGTGCCCAGGAAGTACTAAAGTCCTTTGGGCGGCGCAGCGCAACGGTAGATCGGATGATATTGGAGTGTTTTGTATTGGGGTTATCGACGCGGAAGGTAGGCAGAGCGTTGTTATGGGCATTAGGGGAGAAGGTATCGGCCTCTACGGTAAGCAAAGTGGCCAAGCAACTGGATGGGGCAGTGACGGCATATCATCGCCGGGGTTTGCCAAACCGGTATCGGTTTTTATTTTTTGACGGAGTGGTATTGAAGAACCGTACCGGGGCCGGAGCACGGAAACGGGTGGTGCTGGTAGCCTTGGGGATCACCGCAGAGGGGAAGAAGGAAGTTATAGATTTCAAACTGGCAACAGGTGAGTCACAGGGGGCATGGGAATCATTTCTGAATGATTTATACAGACGGGGGATAACCGGCGCGGGGGTTGCATTGATCGTGGTAGATGGCGGCAAGGGATTGTTGGCAGGGCTTGAGGTAGCCTATGGAACCATACCGGTGCAGCGGTGCTGGGCACACAAGACCCGTAATGTGCTCAATCATATCCGCATGGCAGAGCAAGAGGAAGTTAAGACTGATCTGCACAAAATCAGTCATGCTTCAGGAATACGAGAAGCCCAGCGCATGTTTCGACGGTTTGTTCTCAAATGGAGTGAGCAGTACCCAAAAGCAGTGGAATGCTTACAGAAGGATATCGAGGACCTGTGCAGCTTCTTTGCGATACCGGATTGTTCTCTGTGGCGCCACATTAGAACCACCAATGCCATTGAGCGACGCTTCGTAGAGGTGAAACGAAGAACCCGGCCTATGGGAGTATTTTCAGACAGAACCAGTATGGAGAGAATATTATATGCAATTTTTACCTATGAAAACACGAAGGAAGGAACTGCTACCCCTCTCCTGCTGACACATAACTCTTGACGTTAGCCGGCATATTGAAAAAAAGTGCCGGTTAAATTTGTCGGCCATTAAAAATAGCTTTGACTATACGGCGCAGATTCTATAGATTTTAAAACGTATTGCTTACGAAAGGAGATCGTGTCATGAATAAATCTAAATGTGCAGCAGTCTGTTTCAATAATACCAACCTGGTCCACCTGCACCCTGAAATAGCACGATACCTGAGCGTTGCTGAAAAAGTGGTCCTGAAATACAACGGAATGGTTTATAAGGTAGTTTCTCAATAGGTCTCTGAATCTTGATCCCACCCGTGAA
>CAIYTC010000260.1 GCA_903929005.1 uncultured Dehalococcoidia bacterium
ACCCCTCTGCCTCAAGCTCTGTGGCAATGTCTATTATCAGATATTTCCAGTTATTTTTGTTAAAAATATCCAGCACCTCCCTATTCACCTCTTCCTCTTTTCCGTTTAGCAAATATAATCTTGGCTTAAAGGTTAAAAGCTGAAAACTTTGCAGGATATTTTTTTCATCCTCGGCAAATTCCTGGTCTATCAAAACCTTTTCCTGGGTCAAAAAGTCTTTCGCCTTTTTTAAAGCCGCCATTTCTTTGACTGCTTCTTTTTTATTTTGCCTCACATCGCCCATTAATCCGTCTATCCTTTTATTCAGAGTTTCCAAATCCTTTAAAATCAGCTCAACATCTAAAATTTCTTTTTCTTTCAAAGGATTTACATCTTGCTGGGTATTTATAATATCCGGACTTTTAAATGCCCTTAAAACATATAAAACCGCGTCTACTTCCCTGATGTGAGATAAAAATTTATTTCCCAGGCCCTCGCCTTGCGCCGCCCCCTTTACCAGTCCCGCAATGTCCACAAAATCAACTGTGGCATAAATTTTCTTTTTGGATTTTGATAGTTCCGCTAATTTATCAACCCTTTCATCCGGAACCAAAACCACCCCGACGTTAGGGTCGATTGTGGCAAAAGGATAATTTGCAATCAAAACCTGCTTTTTAGTTAAAGTTTTAAATAATGTAGATTTGCCGACATTCGGCAAACCTACGATACCGATAGATAATGACATAATAAAATTATGCCATAAAATTCGCTGAAGTTCAATCAACCCCGCACTAATTTCAGCAATGTTTTTAAAGATATTTTTATCGTGCGTGAAGCGCCTTCGGCTGTCTTTGTGCCACATCGAGAATATCGGCAAAATTGGTGAAGGGGTTTCGCGGCGGTAAAGCATCTATATTCCGCCACTCAAAAAAAAAGAGCTCGGGGAAAACTCTTTATTCCCCCGAGCCATAAACGATTTGACGAACTGAATCGCCCTATTTCTTCTCGGCGCCCATGCCGTCCTCGAACGAACCCTGCTGCAGGTTGACGCAGCAGGTGTCGCGGACCAGCTTGATCCCGCGCGCCGAGACATCATCCAGCTCTTCCACCGCGGCTTCGGCCTCCACCACCAGCGGGGCTGTGCCGGTCCTTTGGATCTTGCAGTACCTCTCGGCGTAGCCGACCCGCAGCATCTGCTCGGCGTACGCCACGATATCAACTTCGCCCCTCTCGAGCGGGGTGAACTGCATCGGCCGCTTGGCCCAGGCCGGCTCCATGCAGCGCATGGGGGAACCAGGCTTGACGCGCATGTTCTTCACGTGCGCACCGCAGACATAGTCGCCCACTTTGTCGAACCTGTCTTCCCACGCTTCGCCCTCCCAGCAGTGGCTGGGGTCAGCGTTCACCGCAAGGCAGGTATCATAACTGCAGAGGGCGGCCAACCGCAGGAAGTCATCGGCGGTCATCGCCGCCGTACCGGGATGGATTTCGTGGGCGAGTTTGATTCCGCACATGCGCGCTTTTCCACGAATGTTCTCGGTCAGGGTCAGGAAGCGCTCGTCTCCCTCTTTGATGAGGTCGTAGTCAGACCCCTTCCAGAACCCCCAGGGATATCCCGTGGCCACTTCCCATCCATAGGCCACGCCCCAGAACATGGGGACGATCTTGACCCCGAGTTCGGCGCAGAGGTCGAGGAGCTTGAGCGTGTAGGTCTCGGCCCACTGCTGGATGCCTTCGACATTCATCTTGGCCACCTCGGCCGGAATGAAGGGCCGTATGGCCTTGCTCCCGGTCCAGGCCGTGGTCTGAACCCAGATCGGGCAATGCGCCGAGATGCCGTCGAGCTTCAGGCCAGCGTCAGCGAACTTCTGCTTGATTGCCGCCGCTGGAAGGAACCCTCCTTTGCCGTCCTCCAGCATGAAGTTCGACGGCTGGCATCCGGCCGCGAAGGCCTCTTTGGCGAACTTCAGGAACCCACCCAGGCCCTTCGACCCGTGTTGCGCGCCCTCAACGGACGCATGAAACGCCTTTTTCCCCATCGTACTATGCCTCCCCTCGTCTTCTGCTTTTGCAGCCGTTGCCAAAAGGCAATGGAAAAACTGCAAAAAACCTTTGTTCTCAAAGACGCGAAAACAAACTCTTTCTATATCATTTTGGCCAGTTTGTCAACGGTCCACAGACAATAAAAAAGCTCTTCAGGACAAAAGAAATCCTGAAGAGTTTGCCTCATTGTATGAGACCGTTTACGGCACTTTTTGCAGCGGGCAGAGTTCCTTGCGGGCTTGGGTAAAGCTGCTGAACGCGCCTCCGCCAACCGCGGCAGTTATCATGGCGCCATACGCCGCAGTTTTATTTGCCCCGGGGCCCTTCCTGTTGATCAGCCAAACCCTTGCTCCCGGGGTCAGCGCCCTCGATTCCGCCGCCAACCTGTCCACAAAGAACGGAGAACGGGTCAGGCCGCCGGTAAGGATGAATCTGGCGGGCTTGGCAAGGCCGACAACTTCGTCCCGCACGAGGGCAACTTTCTCTGCGAGCTTGTACGCGATTGCGGCTTGGATGCCGGCAACCCGCTTTCCAAGAGAAGGAATGTTGTCTCCGACAAAAGGAGGCGTTTCATGGTGCATCTCCCATCCGGAAGGAAGCCCTTCTTTGAAAGCAAGGGCGTTGAGTGTCGGGTAATCCCTGCCTTCGCCGAATCCTCTGACGAATTCGTCGTAGCGGTCGGCGCACGAGGCCAGCATCGTCAGCAGGAGCCGCTGGCTGAAGAATTCGAAGCAAGCGGCATTTCCGGCCAATTTTGCTGCCGGGCTGCACACGCGCACTGCTGTTCCGCTGGTGCCGGCAGAAATGTAGATGGTCTCTTGATCATCTTCTGTAGCGCCACAGCCGACAGCAGAAGCGTGGTTATCGCCGAGGCCGGCAACCAAAGTCCAGCCATTTAGAATCTCGGCCACTCCCGACCATACTGATCTCCATGGATCTCTGCTGACACGGATGGAGCCCCCAACCTGGCCGCTCTGAATCGTATCAGGGAGCCACTTCGGATTCAAATCAGCCATTTCAAAGGCCTTCCGGGCCGCTGCCTTGCCATCTTGGAGAGTCAACCCGTTGCTCAACCCATCCGAGGTGCTGACCCTCATTATTCCTGTCAGCGCATAGGCGATGTAGTCGCCTGTGGTAAAAACCCTCCACAACTCTTCTCTCAGCTTCGGCATTTGCCCAAGCAGCCACATCAGCTTGGGCAGGATGAACCTTGGTTCAACCGGCCCGACCAGTACCTCCACGCCAATTTCTTTCAGGCGCGCGACTTCCGCGGTGGCTGCAGCGCATTGCCAGCTCAAGGCTGGCGCCGCAATGCGGTAGTCTTTGCCCAGCAGAGCCATGTCGTGCTGGCGGACGGAAAAACAAACCGATCCGCCTTTGCCGAAGACCCAGCCCTCTTTCTTGATTGTCAGAAGGGCTTCTACAACCATCCCCGGCAATTCGGCCAGGTTAAAGGCCGGCTGGTCGAGAAATTTTGTCGCCCCTCTTGCCGGGATTGAAACGAAATGCTCCTCGCTATCCGCGCTTCTTACCACCGCCGCCAAAGCGGTAGTGCTGAGGTCAAAGCCTAAGAGCTTAGCAACCTTCGGTTTCACTGTGTCCATCCGTCCTCCTCCCTGCCCGCTAAAATTCCGATTGCGGAATTCAACAGGCAAACCTGTTACCTTGAAAAATCAATGAACAACATCACAAAACAACTATATGAAAAATAACAGATAAGGGCAACTAAGTCAAATTAGCAATTCCTGTTTTACAAAAAGCCCAATTATCAATACAGCAAAAAAAACGAGCCTAAGGCTCATTTTTCATTTGGTGGACCCGGGGAGGAGTTTCCCGAAGGCATCGCCTCCTCGCCTTGCGAGGCTCGTCGCGATTCGGGGAGATTCTCCCGCGCCATCAAATTTAAAAGTATTCCATAAACGGAATATTTTTAAATTGGTGGACCCGGGGAGAATCGAACTCCCAGCTTCTCGTTGCAAACGAGATGTGTTGCCACTATACCACGGGCCCCCTCACCTAGAAATTTTAATCTTTTAAAATTTTTAGGTGAGAGGCTTAGAGCCTACTTAATCTCTAAAATTTTAACTTTTATTTTTTTACTGCCGGATTGGAAATTAAATTCTTTCCCGGCTTCCTGTCCGATCAGTTTTTCACCCAATGGAGACTGATACGATATCTTATTCTTTAGAATATTTGCTTCAGTAGGAGCTACAACCTGATAATTCTGTTTTTCGCCATCAAACAAAATTATAATTTCAGAACCAATCTGGATTTTATTTGTTCCGTCTTTCTCCCTGATCACCGCCTCATTAATTGCACCCTCCAACTCGGCAATCCTCATGCGCAAAAAAGACATCTTATCCCTTGCATCATGATAAGCCGCATTTTCTTTTAAGTCTCCGAAAGCAGCGGCCTCGGCTATCAATTTAACAATTTCCTTGTTCTTTGTCGTTTTTAAATAGTGCAGTTCGTCTTTAAGTTTTTGCAATCCTTCTTTAGTAAAATATTGTACCACGGTCGTGTGAGCGAAGCGAACACGATTGCCTCGCAAATGAGGATAACTAAAATCTTATACAGCCACCCATATATTTTTAATATGAAGGGTGCAAGACATTTAGTCCTCATTTGCGCTGGATACCTTATTCGTCACTAATGTTTATATTCTATAATGTTTTTATGTATATTTCAAGTAAAAAAAGCGGAGCACATGCAAGCATGGCTCCGATGGATAGTTCCCCTGGTGACAATGGTTCTTCGACAACCGGCGGCGTGGTTGAGGCTGTCAGCGACGCTGTCACAGGTGTCAGAAGCGTGGCCATCGCCACCAAGGGAATATTGATTCCTTACAATCTACGGCCCATCGGGACGGACATGGAGGAGGGGTTTCCAGGGACTCCGTCTCTCTGAGTAATAAACTGTAAGGAATTTCGAAAAGAGCAATTAAAGGCGGTGTGACGGCACGAATACGGTTAAAGATACCGGAATGGGACCGCAACAGCAGCCGATCCGATACCAGATGTCCCGTGAGGACAAATACCATACTCTCCTTCGCGCGCGAACTAGTGGAAACGTCGATGCGTCCACCAACATACGTCGCAGAATGCCGTCACAACCGCCCCGGGAAATATCAGCTGATATCAGTTAATATTTCGCGAGGCAGTTATGAAATCTGTTTTTAAAGAAAACAAAATAATGCAATTGTATTATAGTATAAGCAAGACGTCTTGTCAACTTATAGCTTTAAATGCAACCTGCCTGAGATTTATAGAGTTTAGTTTCTTAAAGTTGTTTCGAATAAGGAGAATTTTAAGCGACTCTCCTCAAAACGCTTTTAAATTGAAATCAAAATTTTCAGACTTCAATTCAAGTCGACTACATTTTTTAAAAAAATGATCCACGAGCAGCTTCCGCTACCCGTGCCTTGTTACGACTTAGCCCCTCTTACTGAATCTAGCTTAGGCCCTCTTGCGAGGAACTTCGGCTATCCCCAGCTCGCTTGGCTTGACGGGCGGTGAGTACAAGACTCAGGAACGTATTCATCGCCACGTAGCTGATTGGCGATTACTAGCGATTCCAGCTTCATGAGGTCGGGTTTCAGACCTCAATCCGAACTGAGACCGGTTTTGGTGCGATTAATCTCCGCCTTGCGGCATCGAAGCGCATTGTACCGGCCATTGTACCACGTGTGCGGCCCAGGTCATCAAAGGGCCATGCTGATTTGGCGTCATCCTCGCCTTCCTCCCAATTATCTCGGGCAGTCCCCTGTGACATTTAAAACACAGGGCAAGGGTTGCGTTCGTTACCCGAATTAACGGTACGTCTCAAGACACGAACTGACGACAACCATGCAGCACCTGTCTGCATGTCTTGTGAAGGGCCCTAGTTTCTTAGGGCTTTCATGCAGATTTCCAGACCTGGTAAGGTTCTTCGTTTGTTGTCGAATTAAGCCACATGGTCCACCGCTTGTGTGAGTCCCCGTCTATTCCTTTGAGTTTTAGTGTTGCCACCGTACTTCCCAGGCGGATTACTTAACGCGTTAGCTTCGCCACGTGAAGGGTCGACACTTCACATAGCCAGTAATCATCGTTTACAGCGTGGACTACAAGGGTATCTAATCCTTTTTGCTCCCCACGCTTTCGTCCCTCAGTGTCAGGGTCGTCCTAGTTAACTGCCTTCGCTTTTGGTGTTCCCGACGATATCAACGGATTTCACCCCTACTCCGTCGGTTCCGTTAACCCCTAACGCCCTCAAGTAAAGCAGTATTGAAAGCACCTCAAAGGTTAAGCCGATGAGATTTAACTTTCAACTTACTTTACCACCTACGGACCCTTTACGCCCAATAAATCCGGGTAACGCTTGGGGATTCTGTCTTACCGCTCCTGCTGGCACAGAATTAGGATCCCCTTATTCCTCTGGTACTGTCTGCCTTGCGGCTTCCTCCCAGAGAAAAGAACTTTACACTCCGAAGAGCTTCTTCATTCACGTAACGTCGCTCCGTCAGGCTTTCGCCCATTGCGGAAGATTCTCGACTGCAGCCTCCCGTAGGAGTATGGCCCGTGTCGCAGTGCCATTCTTGGGGGTCGCGCTCTCACGCCCCCTACCCGTCATAGACTTGGTGAGCCTTTACCTCGCCAACTATCTGATAGGCCGTAGGCCATTCTTAGAGCGGTTTGCATCTTTAATCTTGCGATGCTATGGGGAATTACCCCGTCTTTCGACGAGCT
>CAIYTC010000261.1 GCA_903929005.1 uncultured Dehalococcoidia bacterium
AGCTCATCGGCGCAACGAGCCGCCTCAGCATGATCGCCCAAAACCGCTGCCATGGCTGCGGCATCCCTGAACCCCTGCAGGGCCCAGAAATCATCCCAGTAGGCATGCACCGGATGGGCCATATAGCCCTCATGGCTCATGGACTCGGGCAGCAGGCCGTAGCAGGCCCGCTTCTCCGGCCTCTGATATTCAGCCGTCAGGCGCCTGGCGCGCAGGCCCTCCATATAGGCAAGTGTCTTTGCAAGGGCCGGCCGCATCTTTTGGACAAAAGCCCTGTCGCCGGAGAACCGGTAGTATTCCATGACGCCGTAGATGAACTGGCCATAGGCGTCAAATTCCGGCAGCCACTCGGCGCCTTCCGCGTCCGCGCAATCGGGGATGGCGCCGTCATCGGCCTGAAAGCGAGCATACCAGCCAATGAAGTCCCGCAGCGCATCAGTGCAGCCTACCCGCAGAAGAGCCGCTCCCATGACTACACCATCGCGAATCCAAGAGCGGCAGTAGCGGCGCGGCCCGGGGTGCAGGGCCGGGCCATCGCGGTTAATAAGAATATGGGCCGCAGCAGTTTTGAAGGTATGGGCAAGGCGCTGTATTTTTGGGGGCAGATGGATTTCAACCGCCCCGAGCCTTGCCTCCCAGCTTTGCACTGCATGGACAAACTCTTCCGGGCCGGTAACGCTTTTCAGCAAAGGCGTAACCGCGCCGTCGGCATCAACAGGGCCAAACGGGACGGCAAGATAAATGTCCTGTGAGCCGCCCGGCGCAAGGTCAAGATCAAAGCGCAAAGCGCCGGAGGCGTAACCGAACTCGTCCTGCACATACTGGTGGCGCGGAAGCTCGCCTGCCTGCAAGTACCGTGTCACTGCGCCTTGCGCACATGCCGCAGCGCCAAATCCTGATGCAGCGGTCAAGGGAACAACTGCCCTGTTGCCGTTAACCCGGACCTCTCCATTATAGAAGGAAAGCTCACGCACCGGGGTAACCCCGCCCAAAGCTCTCCAGTTCTGCCATGTCGGATTAACCTGGAAAGGCCGGATAGCGGCAAAAAAACGAATCGACTGGCTCTGCCGGTCTGTGTTTTCTATGCGATAGCACATGTACAGAACGGGTCTGCCTGTCTGGCCGGAGGCAAATGATATAATCTTCATGACAAGGCCGTCAGTGCGCCACTCGGAAGAGGGAATGGGAAGATAGCCCTTCAGTAAGCCCTGGTTGAGCACCACATCGGCCCAGGTGATGAGGCGGTCGCAGACATACAGAAAAGGCTCGATGGAGAATCCCCCCTTGTCAACTTCCACCATGCCCTCTTCATTAAACAGGGCCTGGCCATCGCCGTCGCCCGTGCCCACCGGCGTCCAGTAGGTCTGTCGTCCCAGAAGGTATTTCGGATACAGACCTGCGGGCTCTTCCCGGGCGATGTTTTGAAAGAAATGGTTGATGGAGCGGGAGAAATCAAAGGGTTTGACCTCAATGCCCTGAATGCCAAAACCCTGCCCTTCGACGCTTCGGTTAAAATTAAGTTTTATATAGCGCGACATGGTCTGCGGAAGATATATATAACTGCGCTCGGCTTCCCCCTGGCTCGTGGCATAGGCAGTGCTCCAAACTGCGCCGTCAGCGGAAACCTGCACAT
>CAIYTC010000262.1 GCA_903929005.1 uncultured Dehalococcoidia bacterium
ATCCGCATGTCATTCCAGTGACAGGTGGTGGCCGCGGAGGTTATGGTGATGCCCCGTTCCCTTTCCTGCACCATCCAGTCCATGACAGCAGTGCCGTCATGCACCTCCCCAACTTTATATGTCCTTCCCGTATAAAAAAGTATCCGCTCGGTAGTCGTCGTTTTACCGGCATCTATATGGGCGATGATGCCAATATTCCGGACATGATCCAATGCAAATGATCTTGCCACTTTATTACCAGCCTGGCCTGATTTAGGCCGGGACTCCTTTATTCCAGTCGTTACCATCTGTAGTGTGCAAACGCCTTGTTGGCGTCAGCCATCTTATGGGTATCCTGTCTCTTTTTAATGGTATTGCCCTGCCCCTGAGCAGCATCCATCAATTCTGCAGCCAGCCTTTCAGCCATCGACCTGCCGCTGCGGTCCCTTGCATAAGTAATGATCCACTTGGTCGCCAGGAACTCGCCGCGTTCAGGGCTGACCTCAATGGGCACCTGGTATGTAGCGCCACCCACGCGCCGCGATTTGACCTGAAGCATGGGTGTAGCATTTTTCATAGCCTGCTCAAAAATCTGGAGGGGCTCAGTCTTCATCTGCTTGTTTATGCGCTCAAAGGCCTCGTAAACAATGCCCTGGGCCGTTGATTTCTTGCCTTTATACATTATCTTATTGATAAACCTGGCAACCACCGCGCTCCCGTATTGCGGATCCGGACTGACTTCCCTATTTACAAATTTGGCTCGCCTTGACATATTATCTCCCCATTAAATTTAGCTGGCTGCAGTGGCTTTCTTGGGCGCCTTGGCGCCGTACTTGCTGCGTCCCTGCCTGCGCTTATCGACACCCGCGGCATCAAGCGTACCGCGGATAATATGGTAGCGGACACCCGGCAGGTCTTTTACCCTGCCGCCGCGGATGAGTACGACCGAATGCTCCTGCAGATTGTGGCCTTCGCCCGGGATATATGCCGTGACCTCGATGTGGTTGGTCAGCCTTACACGGGCTATCTTACGCAGCGCCGAGTTCGGCTTTTTGGGGGTCATGGTTTTAACCTGCACACAGACCCCGCGCTTCTGCGGTGAACATACCCCTTTGCGCGACTTGTTCTTCAGCGTGTTGTATATCACCTGCAACGCGGGAGACTTGGTCTTCCTGCCCACCTTGCGGCGGCCTTTTCTGACCAACTGGTTCACTGTCGGCATACTAATCTCTTCCTCATTTATTTTTTTATCAAATTTTCGGCAAATTAAAAAGCCGCTTAGTTGTCCCCGGACTACTCCCCGATCTGGCCCACGTCCCGGGTCAACCAGCCGGCTTATCTATTATCCAGGTAATGCCTGACCTGCGCTAAACGTATTAATATTAGCGCAAGTTTGCAACAAAAGGAAATATTATCACAGGCACTCGACCCTTGTCAACAACAGCGCAACAACCTGTTGTTAATGTTCTATGATTTTGTCACCCTTTAATTGTTCAGTGAAATCCTTGCCGATGCCGAAGATCAGCTTGCGTCCCGCAACCTGTAACGGGATAATGGTCAGTTCCAGCACTTTTATCTTGCCCCAGACATAATAATCCCTTTCCACCGTACCTCCCGTCTCCCATATTTTGCGCAGGCGGTCGAACCA
>CAIYTC010000263.1 GCA_903929005.1 uncultured Dehalococcoidia bacterium
ACCCCTCTATCTTGCGGAGTATGTCTGGAGATATAATCACAGGGAGTTAGAAATCAGGGACCAAATCAAACTCGTTTTAACCCTGCTTGAAAATAGCTATAACTTTGGTGGCTAAAACAAGACTTTACCCTAAATAAATTCAGCGGGGGTTGAAAAATGAAAATAGGCGTATGTGGAATCGCTTGTGAAAAATGTCCTCGGATGGTTAAAGGCATTTGTCCGAATAAAGAACGGGGTTGTATCGCTAAAGACAACAAGTTCTGCAAGGTTGCGACTTGCGCGTTCAACAAAGGGATCAAGCTATGCTTTGAATGTGCTGATTTCCCCTGCGAGATAACAAAAACCGGCCCCATAAGCTATGGCTATTGCCAATACATATCGGGAAAATAAATCATTAAGGCCACACGTAGGAGATGACATATGTCCTGCTACTTGCACAATCTGAAAGCCATTTTAAGCGAAGCCGGGATCGAGGTCACTGCCGAGAGCAGAAAACAGATCGACCGCGCAATACATGAGATTGTAAACACCACCTACAAAGACTGCCCCAGCACATGGAAGCAAGTGAAACAAAAACTATCATCCAGCGAGGTCGAGAAGAAAGCGTTCGTGAAAAAGCTCAAAGCCGCCTTGCCCTAAACTTGGCAAAGGGAATGACCCCTACCTTTTTTTCAAATTCCCCCAAGACCGGGTGACATCAAGGGTGTTGATCCACTGACGACCGTCGCCCTACAGAGGTCCCTTCCATTACTGGAATCTTTCCCCGAACGTCGGCTTTAAAAAGAGGTGCAGGATTCCTCCTGCCGGGTTTCTAGGGGTGTCCCCTAAATCTACTTAAGTCCCCCATACTTTGGGGGACTAACAGGGGATTTGGATGATGATTCCCCCATTCATGGGGGATAGCAGGGGATCGACTTCTTCCAATTCGCCATGCATCTTCCACCGCAACATAAGTTACGAATAAGAAAAACACCGCTTGCTTTTTTAAGTAAAAAGTTTTAGTATACAACTCCCGACAAAAGAGCATAAGGAGGTGCGCCATGGCGGAAGTGGAAATCGGAAGGGTTAATGACTTCTTTGCTCAACCTGTAGTGGCCGGCATTGAACTCACAGGTAAAATCAAAAAGGGCGACACAATCCACATCAAAGGACATTTTACAGACCTGACATTCACCGCGTCATCCATCCAGATTGACCGTGCCGAGGTTGAGGAGGCCAAGCCAAAGGATTCCATCGGGATTAAGGTCCCCGATCGCGTAAGGCGCGGTGATATAGCCTACAAGATTATTTCTTAGCAAGTGACTGCATCAGGTTCGCCATCTCGATAGCGCTTGTGGCTGCGTTGAACCCGGCGTTGCCCATCTTGGTGCCCGCCCGTTCGATGGCCTGCTCCAGCGTATCCGCAGTAATTACGCCGTAAATAACCGGAACGCCCGTCTCCAGCCCGACCTGCGCCACGCCCTTAGTTACCTCTGAGGCGATGTAATCGAAGTGCGGCGTGCCACCCCGCACGACCGCGCCCAGACAGATGACGGCGGAGTACTTGCCCTTCTCCACCATCTTCTTGGCGACCATCGGTATCTCGAAAGCGCCGGGGGTCCACGCCACATCGATATCGGCAGTCTTGACGCCGTGCCTGGTCAGCGCATCCTGCGCACCTTCGAGGAGTTTTCCTGTTATGAATTCATTGAAACGTGAGACCACCAGCCCGAACTTAAGCCCGGCGCCGACAAGCGTACCTTCATATTTCTTATTCACTACAGCCTCCTTTACCGATAAACCTGAACTATCTATCCCCCGAAAACCTGATCAGCGCTCATGCCAAGAGCGGCATGCACATCGAAGCG
>CAIYTC010000264.1 GCA_903929005.1 uncultured Dehalococcoidia bacterium
CCCTACGGTTTAGCCCCTATTCATAGTATAGATCAGCCGCAGCCCGATCAAAGTTAAATCCGAATTGACTATATCAATAGACTTGGTTGCCTGCGTAGTAAGCGCGGCGAAGCCGCCGGTAGCCACTACTGTGGCCTTCTCGTCCAGTTCGGCCTGTATGCGTGACACCAGCCCTTCGATCAACCCGATATAACCGAAGACTATGCCGGACTGCATGGCAGCAACGGTGCTCCTGCCGATGGCCTTCTTGGGCAGCGCCAGTTCGATCCTGGGCAGTACGGCGGTGCGGGTGAAGAGCGCTTCCGTAGCGATAGCAATACCCGGGGCGATAGCGCCCCCGATATACCTGCCGTCCTTGGAAACGACATCAAAGGTGGTTGCCGTGCCCAGGTCAATGACGATAACAGGCCCGCCGTAAAGCTGGTGGGCGGCGACGGCGTTGACGATGCGGTCCGGGCCTACCTCGCGGGGGTTATCCATATCAATGCGCACACCGGTCTTGACGCCCGCCTCCACTATCAGCGGCGCTTTCTTAAGGAAACGCTTGCAGACTTCTTCGAATATGATCAGCAGGGGAGGCACCACGCTGCAGGTGACGACATCCTTTAGATTTGCGGCCGAGATGCCCTGCCGTTCCATCAGCGAGAGCATCAGGTGGGCGTATTCATCGGGCGTGCGGTGAATCGCGGTTGATACGCGCCAGGTGGCCTTGATCTTCTCCCCATCAAAGACGCCGAAGGTAACATTGGTATTGCCTATATCAATCGCCAATAACATAGTAACCCATTATGACATTTTTGTGTCTGTCATTGCGAGAACTTTTTTTACACTGTCTTTGCGAGGAGCCCGCAGGCGACGAAGCAATCCTATGGCATTTCGCCTCCAACGGACAGATAGGCGCGTCGCTGCCTGCCACGCCTTAGGCTCGCAGCTACGGCTAATCACAGTGGAAGTTCTCTAAGCCACTTGATCACCTTTGGCAAGGCAGGCAGCAGGTCGGTAGCCAGCATGCCTGTATCTCCGATTTCATCCTTCACCAGTTCGCCCGCAGCGGCGTGCAGGTACACGCCCAGCGCTGCGGCCTGAAGGAGCGGTATACCCTGCCCGGCCAGGCCTGCTATGGCCCCGGCCAGCACGTCTCCCGTCCCTGCCGAGGCCAGGCCGGCGTTGGCTGCCCCGCTGATCATGACCCTCCCTCCCGGCTCGGCAATTACACTGAAGGCGCCTTTGAGAACGACTATCTTCTGCCAGTCTGAGGCGGCCCTCCTGCACAACTCCAGTCGGTTGCCCTGCACCTCTTCTACGGATAGCCCCATCAGCCGGGCCATCTCACCCGCATGGGGCGTGACGATGGTGCTGCCGGGCACATGTTTCCACCACCGCGGCATCTCGGAAAGGATATTGAGCGCATCGGCGTCCAGTACCAGCACGGGCGCCTTTTCAGGCAGGCCGGAGAGGATATTCTTGACGAAGTTTTTGGTATGTGGAAGCTGTCCGAGGCCGCATCCCATCAGCATCACTTTATAATAGGGGAGGATACTGAGTATGGCGGCCGCCGCTTTAGCGGAGAGTATGCCTTTCTCATCTTCCGGCAGCGGAGCATAGGTGATCTCGGTCAGCTTGGAGGCAAGTATGGGTTGAAGGCTCCTGGCGGTAGAAAGGGTTACTACGCCCGCACCCACCCGTGCCGCGCCCATGCAGGCTAAGTAGGCCGCGCCGATATAGTTTTCAGACCCTACCACTGCCAGCACGCGTCCGAAAGAGCCCTTATTAGCGCCGGCCGGGCGGGCAGGCAAAGCCGATCCGGCCCATGTCCGGGTCATCAACTCAACCAGTATATCGCTGCTGAGTTCGTCCGGTATACCGATATCGGCGATAACTACCTTGCCCGCTTTTTCCGCGCCGGGGAAACTATACAGGCCCGGCTTGGGCAGTCCCAGCGTGACCGTCAGGCCGGCCTGTGGGCAGCTATGGTCAACCGCTCCCGTGTCAGCATTCAGTCCCGTGGGTATATCGACCGCCACTATTACCATCTGCGGCCGCCTGAGCCTCTCCCGGTTGATGCGGCTCAATACTTCTTTGAAGCTGCCTTCGATAGGCCTGGCCGTGCCTGTACCCAGTATACCGTCGATCAACACTTCGCAGGCAGAAAGCAAGCCTTTGAGCCTGGCATATTTTGCATCCTTATCTATTTGGACAATGGGGATGTCGAGCTGCTTGGCCAGCGCCAGGTTTTTATCGCCGGAAGGGCGGCCGCTTAAAAGATAGATGCTCACATTAGCGCCCCATTTGTGCAGGTAACGCGCTGCTACCAGCGCGTCGCCGCCGTTGTTGCCCGGGCCGGCCAGGGCAAGAATAGCCTGGCCTGATATGCAGTTGATAAATTTTCGCGTTTCCTCTGCCACTGCCAGGCCGGCGTTCTCCATGAGGAACTCGCCGGCGATACCTGCCCGGGCGGCTTTTTGGTCGATCATCCTCATTTGTTCTGCAGTCACTACCTTCATAGGTTTGCTCCTTTAGCCTTCTGCGCTTGAGAAGAGCTGAATTCAGCTAATTTTCTACCAGGGCCTGCCGGTGTGTGCCGCGCCGGTAGGCCGGGCCTTGCATGTACTGCTCCTGTTTCAGGCACTCTTCAGCCCAGCCGCAAGGGGTTGAAGTTTGTGCCATAGTCATAGGTATCCAGCTTTTCGGCTTGCTTGAGGTAGCCGACCAGCCAGTAGGTAAGCGGGGTAGCCAGCGCTTCATAAGTTGTCTTAAGCACCCAGTGCCAGAATATCATATTCAGCAATATGCCGGCGGGCAGAACGCCGGCAAAGCTCAAAGAAAGCACTATGGCGCTATCCACGCCTTCTCCTGCAAGGGTTGAACCGATTGTCCGCATCCACAGCCACCTTCCCTGTGTGAGCATCTTCATACGGGCCATCACGTAAGAGTTGATGAATTCGCCTGCCAGGTAGGCCAGGAAGGAAGCAACCAGAAAGCGCGCTGTGCTGCCCAGGATACGGTCGTAGGCAGCCTGTGCTTGGAAGACCGGTGCTGAAGGTAAAATGCCCACCAGCCAGATAGCGGCAACCAGCAGCAGGTTGCAGAAAAATCCCAACCAGATTACCTTACGCGCCTGGGTGTACCCGTAGACCTCGGTGAGCACGTCGCCGAAGATGTAGCTGAGCGGGAAGATCACGATGGCAGCGGGCAGCGTGAGGTCAAAAATAGAAATCTGCTTAACGATCAGGATATTGGCGGCCAGGATGCTGGTGACGAAGAGGGCGGTGATTGAAACAAACCTGTAAGAATACGTCAATTTCCTGCTCACACGGCCCCGCATGCCGGGTTAAATCCAGTTTTTGCGGTGAAAATACCAGATCATGGCGCCCGCTGTGGCCAGCATGAAAGCGGCTACCAACACGAAGGTCCAATAATCACCCGAAGTTATGCCGCCCGGGAGGTGTATATTCATGCCATAGATACTGGCTATCAGGGTTGCCGGCGCCATCAGCGCCATAACGATGGTGAGCACGCGCATGACTTCCTGTATCCTGTGCGAGGTAAGCCAGTTACTGGTATCGGAAAGCCCATCCACCACCTCCTTACAGTCTTCCAGGCTATCCCAGATCTTGCGTATATGGTCGGCGATATCGCCGAAGTAAACGTCCTGGTCTTCCTTAAAGAAGGGGTATTTCTCTTTCTCCAGTTCTTCCAGCACGGATATCTGCGGATGTATGATACGGCGGAAGGAGATCAGGTCGCGGCGTATCATGGAGATCTCGCGCACGGTTTCCGGCACCGCACGTGTGAAGATGAGGTCCTCAACTTTATCGATGTTGTCCTCTATCCTGTCTAAGATGGGGAAGCAGTAGTTCACCAGGCGGTCCAGCACCTGGTAAAAAAGGAAGCTGGCGCTGCGGCCCATATATTTCTGCCGCAGTCCGTCGTCGATCAGGCACTCGTTGAAAAGCTTGGAAAGCGGTTTTAAATCTCCTTTATGGCTGGTGATCAGGTAGTTCTCGCCGATAAAGATGTTCAATTCACTGGGGGTGGTAACGCGGTTGGCCTTATCGAAGACGGGGAAGTGCAGCACGATGAAAAGATAGGTGTCGTAATCGTCGACCTTGGGACGCTGCACGCGGCTGAGCATATCGTCCAGCGCCAGGGTATGGAAGTGGAAGTTATCGGACAGGTATTGGGCTTCCTTTTCGGTCGGCTTTTCGATATAGTACCAGGTAAGCTTGCTGTTGCAGCAAACCGAGTTGATGTTGCATCCATTTTGACCGTTCGCTATTTGTATTACCATCTTCGATTGAAACACCCGGATATTTATTGCCTTTAGGGAAAGCCCGGCGTCGCGGGCGGGCGCCCAGGGCGACTCCAAATTATAAAACTAATGCGCTGGATGTGAAAGCCCCGTGCCAGATACAAAATGACCTTTACAGATAGGGGATTTGATAAAAAAATTATTCTGCTGATAGCGGCGGTGCTGAGGCCCGGCGCCTGCAATAGAAGCTATATTCCGCTTAATAAACCCGTTTATCCGCTATTTTCTTGGCATCTTTAGCGATAGAGCCGGCGGGCATATATTCGATCCGGTCAAATCTAACCTTGCAGACAGCCTGGAAATCCTTTCTTAGCGTTTCCAGCCATTGCTCCGTGTTGGCAGGTTTATGCTCAAGTTCTACTTGCAGCAACATCTCATCCCTGTCATCGCTGCGTGTGACAATTAACTGGTAATTGGACACTTCCCGGTATTTGGACATTACCTCATTGGTCTGCCCGGGGTGCACGAACATGGCACGCACCCGTACCGCATCACCGCTGCGTCCCATAATCTTGGGCAAGCGGGGAGTAGTACGGCCGCAGGCGCACCTGTCAGTAACCAGCATAGAAAGGTCCCCGGTGCCGAAGCGTATCAGCGGATAGACATCGTCGAAGGGGGTTACGACGACCTCGCCCACCTCACCCGCGGGCAAGGCCCTGCCGGTGGATGGGTCGACTATTTCCACGATCATATCGGTGCTGACATGCATACCGGCGTTGTCCTCGCAGGACGTGGCTATGATGCCGGTATCGGCGGTCACATAGACGTCGCCGCCGAGGCATTGGATGCCGTACTTTTCCGAGAACGTCTTGCGGAGCCGGTCGCCTCCCATCTCGCCGAAAACCAGGGCGTATTTGAGGTTGAAATCCTTTTTGAAGTTATGGCCCGCTTCCTCCGCCTTCTTGATAATCGAGGCCAGGAAGGAGGGGGAACCCACGAAGCAGGCCACCTGCAGGTCAAGCATAACCTGCATTTGCAGGTCGGTATTGCCCGGACCGGCCGGGAAGACAGTAAACCCCATATTTTTCAGCACGCTGTCCATGATCATGCCTGCCGGCGTGACCTGGTACGACCATGAATTGATGGCTATTTGCCCCCGGCCCAGGCCCGGGCTGCCGAAGGTGTTCCTTATTCTGCGTTGGGGGTCGTAAATAGGGCCGGGCGACTGGTAAACATGATCGATCTCACTGAGCGGCACAGCAAGGTAGCCGCCAAAGGGTGGAATCTCCTTTTGCAGTTTAAGCAAGTCGTCCTTTTTTAAGACCGGGATCTTTTCAAGGTCGCTCAGCGTGCTGATGTCGCCGGGTTTCAAACCGGCCTGGTCAAGGCGTGTTTTAAACCCGCCGGTGTTGGCATAGGCGTATTTAATAAGCAACTGTAATTTATTCAACAGCCGCCCTTCTCTATCGGCTGCGGGTAACCTTTCCAGTGAATCGTCATGCGGGAAAAGGTCAGGTTTGTCCGCCATCTTTTCTCCCCCTGCAGTTTTTAGGTAAATTATACCACAGCACATTTAAACTAAAGCTACTTTGATGGCCGGCAGGCGGCTTTAACTTGTAAAGGAATTTATAAAAAGCTATATTGATACCTGCAGGGGGGGAGAAATGAAAGAGCTAACGATAGGTAAGATCAGGGGACTACAGCAAATATCCAGGAGATCAGGGGTCTTCATCATGTGCGCCATGGACCACAGGTCCGGGCTGATTAGCATGATGGAAGAATCCCAGCACGATGTGCCGGACTACATGGAGATAGTCGAGATGAAGCATGACATGTGTTCGACCATGGGGCATCATGCCAGCGGTATACTGCTCGATCCCGAGTACGGGGCGGCGCAGTGCATAGAGGGCAATGCTCTCAGCGGCCGGACGGGCCTGCTGGTGAGCATAGAGGCTACCGGCTATGAAAAAGATCCCACCGGCCGCCTGACCACACTGCTTAAGGACTGGAGCGTGGAGAAGATCAGGCGCATGGGCGCCTCGGCGGTAAAAATTCTGGTCTATTACCGTCCCGATATTAAAAAGCTGGCCGATAAACAGCTTAAGACCATTGCTATGGTAGCTGACGAATGTATTAAGCATGACATACCCTTGCTGGTCGAGCCAAAGACCTACCGGGTCGAGGGGGAGAAAATGGACTCTGCGGAGTTCGCGGAAAAGCTGCCCGGTATGGTGATAGAGACTGCCAGGCAGATCACCGCCATGCCTGTCGACGTGCTCAAAGCCGAATTCCCCGCCGATATGAAATATGAGAAAGATGTATCCAAACTGGCCGAATATTGCCGGCAGCTTGATAAAGCCTCCTCAGTGCCGTGGGTCATACTCAGCGCCGGGGTGGATTACCAGACCTTCAAACAGCAGGTTACCATCGCCTGCCGGGCCGGGGCATCGGGATTCCTGGGTGGGCGGGCTATCTGGCAGGAAGCTATGGAGATCACCAACCGGGGCAAACGGGTCGAATTCTTCAAAACTGTGGCGGTCAAGAGGCTGCGGGAGCTGGCTGAGATTGCAGAAAAGAACGGCCGTCCCTGGCATGCCAAGCTCGGCTTAAAGCCGTCGAATCTATGCGGGGTCGGCCAGGACTGGTACAGTAAGTATTAGATATCGAAATGACTGAACCGCTAACACAGGGCGCTCCCCTGCGTAAAACCAAAATCGTCTGCACCATCGGTCCCAGCAGCGTCTCCGCTTCTATGATAAAGCAACTCCTGGAGGCCGGGATGAATGTGGCCCGCATCAATGCCTCGCATGGCACTATTGAAGAACATGCTGAATACGTTGATATACTGCGCCGTGAAGCCAGGAAACTGAAGCTGCCGCTGGCTTTGCTGCTGGACCTGCCGGGTCCCAAGGACCGCACGGGCAAGGCCAAGAAGGGCGGGATCAGGTTACGGGAAGGCGCTGAGTTCACGCTGACCACCCGCGACGTCCTGGGTGATGAGTCCCAGGTCTCGGTTGACCTGCCCGAGTTGCCGCGGCATGTCAAACTGGGGCAGGCCATTTTCCTGGACGACGGCCTGATCAAGCTTGAAGTTGAAACCATCAGCACCGACGGGGTGAAATGCCGGGTTATCACGGGCGGAAGGTTATTTGATAACAAGGGGGTCAGCGTACCGGGAGTGACCTGGGACGTTGACGCCGTGACCGAGGAGGACTGGCAGCATTTAGATTTTGCCGTAAAGCATGAAGTTGACTTCGTGGGGCTGTCCTTCGTCCGCAAAGCTGAGGATGTAATCCAGGTCAGGGAATTCCTGCGGCAGCAGAATTCCTCTGCCAAGATAGTGGCCAAGATCGAGCGGGCGGAAGGGTTGAACAACTTCGCTGAAATCCTGGAAGCTGCCGACGGCATCATGGTGGCGCGCGGCGACCTGGGCGTGCAGATACCCATCCAGCGCGTGCCAATCGTGCAGAAGGATCTCATCCGCAAGTGCAACCATGTGGGCAAGCCGGTTATAGTCGCTACGCAGATGCTTGAGTCGATGGTTGACTCACCCGTGCCCACGCGTGCCGAGGCTACGGACGTGGCCAATGCCATCTTCGACGGCACTGACGCCATCATGCTCTCGGAGGAAACGGCTATCGGCCATTACCCGGTGGAGACCGTCAGGATGATGTCGCTGATAGCTATGGAAGCTGAAGGAGCGTTAGCCTATGACGAGAATTTAGCTATGCGGGGCAAGGACCTGCAGCCGCTCACGGACGATGCTATCAGCTATGCCGCCTGCCATACCGCCCATCAACTGGGGGCCAAAGCCGTGGTTGCCTATACGGCTTCGGGAAGCACAGCCAGGCGGGTATCCAAATACCGCCCGCGCATGCCCATACTGGCCATTACGCCCAATGAATCCACCCGCAGGCAATTGTCCTTGTCGTGGGGTGTGACCGCGCACAAGGTGCCGGAGGCCAAATTGATGGTTAATATGTTCACACAGGCTGCCGACGCCGTGCGCAAGTGCGGTGTATGTGTGGAAGGGGACCTGGTGGTAGTGACCGCCGGCCTGCCGATGGGTCAAGCGGGCGGCACCAACATACTGAAAGTGGAGAAAATTTAGATGATAGCCACCGTGACCTTGAATCCCTCGCTGGACCGCCACGTAGCGGTGGAAAACCTGGTGCTGGATGACACCAACCGCTGGGTAAGCTTCAATCATCAGCCGGGGGGCAAGGGCATAAACGTGGCCCGTGTAATTCATGAATTGGGTGGGGAGACGATGGCCTACGGTTTCGTTGGCGGCGTTGACGGTGACGTATTGAAAGCCCTTTTGAAAAAGACCGGCGTGCCGTGTGACTTCACCTCGATCAGGGCAGAGATCAGGAGCAATTTCATCATCACCGATCTCAAGACCCACCGCCAGACCAGGATATCGGCGCCGGGGCCGAAGGTCTCGGAAGGTGAACTCAAGAAACTCATCGATAAAATATCGGCTATCAAGCCCAGGCCGCAGTACATGGTTTTTGCCGGCAGCGTGCCGCCGGGTGTGCCCTTCCATATCTACCGGCAGTTGATAGAGAAGATAAAAGGCCTGGGGATAATCACCGTCCTGGATTCAGCCGACCTGTGGCTGCAGGAAGGCATACGGGCTAAACCGGACATTATCAAGCCCAACGTCCGTGAGGCGCAGACAGCTATGGGCGTTGAGCTCAAGACCGAAGAAGACATAATCTATGCAGTTAAGACCTTTATCAGCGGCGGTGTCGGCATAGCTGCTATTTCCAGGGGCCGGGACGGCATGATAATAGGCGATAAAAATAACATTTATAAGTTGGCGCCGCCGGATGTCCAGGTCATGAGCACGGTGGGCGCCGGTGATTCCACAGTAGCCGGACTGGTGCTTAAGCTTAGCCAGGGCGGCAGCCTTGAGGAGGCCTCACGCTTAGCCGTGGCGACCGGCACGGCAGCCACTTTAACATCGGGAACGGAGCTATGTCATAAGGCGGATGTGGAGAGGTTGTTGCAGCAAGTCACGGTGGAGAAGCTGCTGTTTTGACATTGATTAATTCAAACTGCGGCGGCGCTGCTCAGGGTTGGTCCGGCTCAGACGCGGATTAAGCATTCCGCCGATTGGCGGCAGCAAGATCGAGGAACTCACATTGACAGATGCGATGTTGCAGTATTAGCCAATCGGGTCACGTTTTTTAGCTCAATGGCTCTTCAACCCGGCCACGAACTATGTAATACTTGGGGGAGGTAATATGAATTCTGTAGTTTCAGGCCAAGAGGTGGTTTAATTATGCCGTGTATATGTGCCGAATGTGGCGGAAAAACTGATTGTGATTCCATCATATGTATCCGTTGTTTAGTAGAAATCATTGAAAAAGTTAATCTTGAAAATAGCCAGGGTGAGGTGCTGAATGAAGTACAGGCCAGAGTCATGGAACAATCCTTACGGCGGTAAGCCTTCACGCCAATATGAAAAAAGCATATTCGAAGCCGGCGCCGATGCTATGCTGGAAGAGTTACTGAGTGAAGCCCAGGAGTATAACCAAACCGCTAACCACTATATAAGGCATGACGATTACCTGTGCGATGTGCTCGCATTGGGCGTAAAGCTGTAAACAGGCCTACCGTCGGCTGACGTCATACCTACAGATTGCTTCGTCGCAAGCTCCTCGCAAAGACGATTTTGTGTTGTCATTGCGAGGCCGCCGCAGCGGTCGCGGCAATCCCATTGCAGTGCACAATGCCTTCGATCATTAGATTGCTTCATCGCCTGCGGGCTCCTCGCAAAGACGAGAGGAAAAGCGCCCGCTCTTCATGCGCCCTACAAATCCCTACCCTATCACATCCTGCACGGCTTTGCCAAGTTGTTCGAGTGTATAGGGCTTGGCAACCATGCCGCTGAACCCGTATTCCCTGTGCCTGGCGATGACCGGGTCATCGGCATAGCCGCTGGAAACGATGGCCTTAACCCCGGGATCTATCTTGAGCAACTTCTTGATGGTCACCTCGCCGCCCATGCCCCCGGCTATGGTCAGGTCCAGGATGGCCACGCTGAAGGGATGGCCCTCTTTCATGGCCGCCTTATACAGCTTAATGGCCGCCGCGCCGTCCGCGGCAAACTCGATATCCTGATAGCCGATGTGATTGAGCATGCGTCCCGCTACCTCCCTGACACCCTGCTCGTCATCCATGACCAGGATCCGGGCCTTGCCCACGGGTTTTACCTGCTCTTGTTTAGCCTGTTTTGGTACGGACGTTTGTGTGGAAGCGGGCAGGTAGAGGTAAAAGGTCGAGCCCGATCCTACCTTCGATTCCACGCTCAGATGGCCTCCGTGCTGTCGCGCTATGGAGAAGGCGGTGGCCA
>CAIYTC010000265.1 GCA_903929005.1 uncultured Dehalococcoidia bacterium
CGGGCACATTAAGTATCTTAGGCGGAATCAGTATCTTACCTATGTCATGAATTTGAGCCGCCAGGAAAACGCAGTTTATAAACTCGTTATCCTCGGACATTTCCTGCGCTATAGCTTTGGCCAGTAACGCTACCTCTGACTGGTGGCCTGCGGCATGTGGATCATGCGCATCGACTATGTTTTCAATAACCCGAGTCAGGTTGGCAATAACCCTTGATGATTTATTATCATATTGATTCATGCCGGCCGCACCACCGAACTTTGAGCAAATGCCACGCAACTCAGAACCTGATGATTTTTCATAATATTGACTCACTCCTGCTACCTCCGGTATACAATTTCAACCATGTATTGATTAATATGGTTACCAACGGCGATTCATTTATACGGTATTCTTACCTCACTTAAATATTCTGTCACAAATGGCGGTGAAATGCAACACCATATCTTGAGTGAAACTCTGAAAAAGCAAAATCCTCTTATACCGTATCCAGCAGATACGGTAACCATAAATGAGATGCAGTAACAGTCTTGTCCGTTGGAGAGAGTTCAACAGAATGATATAATAGCACTTCGAACCACACAGATATTGCATGAACTATGGGGCCGTGAGACATGAAAGGTCAAATTGAAAAACTCTGGCACAATCTGACAACCAGGGAAACCTTTGACTACTTAGCATCAAGCAGCGATGGGCTAACTTCCACCGAGGCTCAGCACCGACTTGAGGAATACGGCTTTAACGAATTGGGGGACGAAGGCAAGATATCCCCCTGGTTAATGCTACTTGAGCAATTTAAGAACATCCTCATCATTATCCTGCTCATTGCTGTAGTCCTCTCGGCGTTCCTGGGAGAAATCACGGATGCAATCGTCATTTTTATCATAATCCTGTTCGCGGCAGGGCTTGGCTTCATCCAGGAATACAGGGCGGAAAAGGCCATCCAGGCGCTTAAAAGAATGGCTGCGCCGTTAGCCTCGGTGCTGAGGGACGAAGTTGAAACGGAGGTCCCATCCCGTGAGGTGGTACCGGGAGACGTGATCATTATCAGGACGGGAGACCGGGTACCCGCGGACGCACGGATTGTTGAGAGCTTCAATTTGAGGACAGATGAGGCTGCCTTAACCGGTGAATCAATGCCGGCGGAAAAGATGAACGGCACGGTAGACGGGGATGTGGGACCGGGTGACAGGCTGAATATTCTTTTTGCCGGCACCGCGGCTGTCTACGGCCGCTGCCGGGCGGTGGTGGTCGGTACCGGCCAACACACGGAATTCGGCAAAATTGCTACTATGCTGAAGGAGGTCAAGCAGGAGAAGACCCCCCTCCAGGTCAACCTGGACCGCATGGGCAAATGGATAGCCATCGCCGCGCTCGCTATCTGCTTTATCCTCGCCGTCATGGGCTGGTTGCGAGGCCACGAACCACTGGAGATGTTGATCTGGGGCGTGAGCCTGGCGGTAGCCGCCGTCCCGGAAGCCCTCCCCGCTGTGGTCACGATATCACTGGCCATCGGAGTGAACCGCATGGTCAAAAGGCATGCCTTGATTCGCAAGCTGCCGGCAGTGGAGACCTTGGGCTGCACCACTATCATCTGCTCGGATAAAACCGGCACCATGACCCAGGACCAGATGACATTGAAAAAAATCTACGTGAGCGGAAAACTGATAAACATCACAGGCTCAGGCTACGAACCGCAAGGCGCTTTTTATCACGATGAAAACGTGTTGGACCACATCAACGACACCGACCTGCAGAAGACGCTCAGGTCAGCCAACCTGTGCTCGGATACCAGGCTGGTAAACATCGACGGGCAATGGAAGATCAAGGGTGACCCCACTGAAGGCGCTTTCGTGGTGGCGGCCGTCAAGGCCAACATTAATATCGACCATGTCTGCAGCCTCCACCCGCGGGTGGGGGAGATACCTTTCTCATCCGAAACCAAGAGGATGACGGCCATCTATAAAGAACCTGATGGGGTGGTTGCCTATTCAAACGGCGCCGCGGAGGTAATATTAGGCTCCTGTGATTATGTATATATGTCAGGCCGGGAGATAAAGCTGGATGAGAGTGAACGTGGAAAAATACACGGGACAATTCACGGTATGGCTGAAGATGCGCTGCGGGTGCTGGCCACATCTTATAAGCGGCTCACGGATGATTTTACTATCGATGATTCGGTGAATACAGGCATGGTGCTACTGGGACTGGGCGGCATGATCGACCCGCCCCGGCCCGAGGTCAAGGACTCCATTCAAACCTGCGTCGACGCCGGTATCAAGACGGTGATGATAACGGGTGACCACAAGATTACAGCGGTGGCCATTGCCCGTGAACTGGGCATCCTGAAAGACGGACTGTCGGTCACAGGCAGCGACCTCAACGGGATGTCGCAGGCTGAGCTTGAGGAAAAAGTTGAAAATATAGAGGTCTATGCCCGGGTGTCCCCCGAACATAAACTGCGCGTGGTTGAAGCGCTGGCCAGGAAGGGGCACGTGGTAGCCATGACCGGGGACGGCATAAATGATGCGCCCGCTTTAAAGAAGGCTGACATTGGTATTGCTATGGGCATAAAGGGCACTGATGTTACCAAGGAATCGGCTGACATGATCCTTACCGATGACAACTTCGCGTCTATTGTGTCCGCGGTAGAGGAAGGCCGCGCCATCTTCAGCAATATCAAGAAATACTTAGTTTACCTGCTTTCCTGCAACATCGGGGAGATACTCCTGATGGCGGTAGCTATCTTATTCGGTCCTTTCCTGGGCATCCCGGCCGGGGTAATCCCCTTAATAGCTATACAAATTCTATTTGTCAATCTCGCAACAGACGGCCTGCCGGCGCTGGCGCTGGCAGTTGATCCGCATTCACAGGATATCATGAAAGATAAACCACGACCGCGCAGCCAGAATATATTTACAGTACCGGTTATAAATTACCTGATAGTAGCCGGTATTTGGACCTGCGTAGCCCCGCTAAGTATATTCATCTGGGCACTAACATCAGGCAAACCGTTAGTGGAGGCTCAGTGTGTGTGCTTCGTCACCCTGATTATCATACAGTTCTTTAACGCTTACTGCTGCCGTTCTCTTGAGCGGTCGGTATTTAACCTCGGCGTTAAATCCAACAGGTGGTTACATGCGGCCATAGCTTCGCAAGTATTATTACTGTGCCTGATAGTCTATCTGCCCGCGTTGCAGGGACCTTTCAATACCTACCCGCTGGATGGACAGGACTGGTTGATTTCTATCGCCGCGGCCGCTTCCATTATCATTGTTGCCGAGATATACAAGGCGGCCTACCGCAGTTCGCCAATTAAGTAATCCAATAATTATTGGGGGTGGAGAATGTATAAAAAAATTTTAGTCCCGCTGGACGGTTCGTTGCTGGCGGAGTGCGTTATTCCGCACCTGGAGGCGTTAGCTAAAGCCTCGGATGGAGAGATTGAACTGATCAGCGTTATTGAACCGGTGGAAATACCAACGAGAGGAAAAATTGCCCTCAGCGAGGATGATTTGAAACAGATTAACCGTGAGGCAAAGAAGGAAGCGCATAATTACCTGGACCAAATAGCTGTTAGGCTTAGCAAATCAAATATAAGGGTACACCCCATAATCCTTAGCGGTAAGCCTGCTGAAAGCTTGATAGACTATATAGCGGATAACGATGTGGACCTGCTCATAATGGCCACTCATGGACGCTCCGGCATTAGCAAATTATTCTGGGGCAGCATTGCCGAAAAAGTGCTCCGTGCCGTAAGTATACCTGTCTTACTGGTTAAGATTGCTAACTGTGACGCTGAGGCTTAGGTCCCCGTTTTTCCTGAAACCGCATTACCCAGTCCATCCGACTGATACTACTTAAATTAGGGATTCTTTGATGCTTGCAAACCATCTATTGGCACACATACCGGATGAACCGGTTGTAGCTATCGTTATTGGCCTATGCCTGATCACGTTGGCGGTGATGGTTTTGCCCTTCGTGGTTAAGAAAATTGAAGAGAACCTCGAACTTTTTTTTCTGTTAATGGGGATTTCAGCCGTAACCATTTCAGGGTTATGGAATTGGGAGCTTGTTTTCGAAGCGCTAAAATCTCCAGTTATGATTGGCTCAATACCGATAGGCATATTTCAGGTTGTGCTTGTTTTTGGACTGTTGATCCACTTCTATAATCGGCCATTCTGTAAAGACATACTATCGCTGGCTTCAAAATTGGGTTGGAGGCTGTTCACTTTCTTACTTATCTTTATGCTGGGCATATTCTCAAGTGTTATTTCAGTAATAATGGCTGCCGTACTGTTAGCTGAAATAATCGCTGCGCTGCCTTTACATAAAAAGGATAAAATCAAATTTGCTGTAAGTGCTTGTTTCGCGCTGGGTCTGGGCGCAGGGCTTACACCAATTGGCGAACCGCTTTCGACAATTCTTGTTTCAAAACTTGCAGGAGACCCTTATCATGCTGGCTTCTTTTTTCCTTTACAAATACTCGGCATGTATATAATTCCGGGTGTAGCGGTAATATCGCTTTTCGGGGCCTATTATATAGGGAAAAATGTTAATCTGAAGACGGTCATCCCTGAAATAGAATATTCTGAGGGCTTAAGAAATGTAATCTTGCGGGCTTTAAGGGTTTATTTATTCGTAGCTGCCTTAATACTCTTAGGGGAAGGATTGAAGCCGCTGATTGTCTGGTATATTATTCATGTTCCTGCCTGGGCTTTATATTGGATAAATACCGTTTCAGCTATCCTTGATAACGCGACCCTGACGGCGGTCGAGATCGGGCCTGCTATGTCTCTATCTCAAATTACCAGTGCTATCATGGGCCTCCTGATCGCTGGTGGAATGCTAATACCTGGAAATATACCGAATATTGTGGCTGCAGCGAGATTAAAGATAAGCATGAAGGAGTGGGCCATAATAGGTGTGCCAATGGGGATAGTAATAATGGTCGCATATTTCTTAATAATGCTGCCGCTGTTCATTAATACGCAGCCTTAACCAATTTGCTAAATAAAAAATATAATTGATATACTAAGATACTTGATATAAATTCGGAGTGTCCCTTCTGATTTATAAAATTATGTGCCCCTGTAGCTCAGGGGATAGAGCGTCGGCCTCCGAAGCCGTGTGCGAGGGTTCAATTCCCTCCAGGGGCGTATCGAACCCTAATTAATATTTAAGATAATTAGAAATGAAACAGGGTGATACCATCGAAATCCGCTGGCACGGCCGGGGCGGGCAGGGTGCTGTAACCTCTGCCGATTTGACAGCCATGTCGGCCATACACGAAGGGAAATTTGCGCAGGCGTTTCCCAGCTTCGGGCCGGAAAGGCGCGGCGCGCCCGTGCTGGCTTTTAACCGGATATCCGCGGAACATCCCATTCGCGTACGCAGCGGTGTGGTGAAACCGGATATCGTGGTTGTGCTGGACCCCGGTCTGGTTACGCTGATTAATGTGGTGGACGGGCTCAAACCGGGCGGCTGCCTGATAGTGAACAGTACACGGTCAATCGAGGATTTGCAGGGTGAATTCAGCGGAGATTGGACACTGGCGGTGGTAGATGCGTCTTCTATCGCCAGGGAATTGCTGCGGGTAAATATCGTCAATACCACCATGCTGGGCGCCATGATAAAAACAGCCGGCGCCATCAAAATGGATTCGCTCACTGAACCGCTGGAGGAGAAATTCGGCGCACGCGCCAAAGCCAACCTGGAAGCCTGCCATAAGGCTTTTGATACCACGGTGATCGGTAAAATCACGGTCGGCGGTCAAAAGAAAGTTAGGACCTTTGCCGTGGCGAAGCAGCCCACCTGGAGCGAATTATTGGTGGGATGCGCGGTAACTGATGTAGGTAGTACCAAGCGCTTTTGCACGGGTGACTGGAAATCACAACATCCCGTTTGGGATGATAAAAAATGCATAAAATGCGGTATATGTTCCCTGTTTTGCCCGGAATTCTGCATCAACCAGCAGAAGGACGGCTATTTCAGGTCGAACGATTTCTATTGCAAGGGATGCGGGATATGCGCCCAGGAATGCTGGACGCAGGCCATAAAAATGGTTGAGGAAGCATAGCAATGACTGCGAAACGTATCGGCATTGAATCCTCACTGGCCATCGCCGAAGCGGTCCGGCTGGCTAATGTTGACGTTATCGCTGCCTATCCCATAACGCCGCAAACCCATATAGTTGAGGGATTGGCCGAGATGGTGGCCAACGGCCACTTAGACGCCGAATATATCCCTGTGGAGTCTGAACATTCCGCGATGAGCTCGTGCCTGGGGTCGAGCGCCGTGGGGGCCAGGACATTCACCGCCACGGCCAGCCAGGGCCTGATATTGATGCACGAGGTATTGCTGGTAGCGGCTTCACTGCATTTACCTATTGTTATGGTTGTCACTAACCGGGCGCTATCGGGACCCCTAAACATCTGGGGCGACCATTCAGACACCATGATTACCAGGGATTCAGGCTGGATACAGATATTTGTCGAGAACGGCCAGCAGGCTTTCGACCAGGTGCTGTGCGCTTTCCGCATAGCGGAACACCAGGACGTGCTGCTGCCCACCATCATCAATGTCGACGGATTTCATATCTCACACGTCATCGAACCGATGTATTTCCTGGACCAGGAGGCCGTGGATGGATTCCTGCCGCCCTACAAGCATCCTCATGCGCTTGATCCTGATAAACCGGTTACCATGGGATGCTTTGCCATGCCCAACCTGTACACTGAAAGCAGAAAGGCCCTGGATACGTCGTTGCGGGAATCGAAGAAAGTAATCCTTGAGACCTGGAAAAAATTTGGGGAGATGACAGGCCGTTACTATAAAGAGGTGGAAACATATAAGGCCGAGGCCGCTGAGACCCTTCTGATTACTATGGGCAGCTACAGTGAAAATGCCATGGAAGCCATTGATAAAATGCAGTCGGAAGGCAGGAGCGTGGGACTGGTCAGGATACGTTTATGGCGGCCATTCCCTTATATGGCGTTCCTGGAGGCTGTATCAGGCGCAAAGAATATCGTCGTGCTTGACCGGGCGATGTCTTTGGGAGGACCGCCGCCTGTCTGCTCGGAAATCCGCTCTGCCCTTTACCCACAGGAAAAGAGACCGCAGGTGGTCAGCGTGGTCGGAGGCCTGGGCGGGCGCGATATCTCGCCGGATGATTTTGAAAAATTGATAGATATCGGTTTGGGCCGGATAAAAATCGGGGACACATCGGAAACAATCATGTTCGGAGTCAGAGAGTAATGGAAACGTTAAGCATCTATGCCCCAAAATTGGTAACTAATAAGGAGTATATTGCTTCGGGACACCGCGCCTGTTCCGGCTGCGGCGAGGTGCTGGCAGTGCGTTACGTCTGCAAGGCGCTGGGGCGCAACACCATAATCTCCAACGCCACGGGGTGCATGGAGATCATCTCCACTCCGCTGCCTGAAACCGCCTGGGAAGTGCCCTGGATACACACCCTGTTCGAAAACGCGTCGGCGGTTGCCTCCGGCATAGAATCGGGGCTCAAGTCCCTCAAGCGCAAGCATGGTTACACCAAGGAAGTCAAGGTGGTTGCCATGGGCGGCGACGGCGCCACCGCTGATATCGGCTTGCAGTCGCTGTCGGGCGCCATGGAAAGGGGACATGATTTCATTTATGTCTGCTACGACAATGAAGCATACATGAATACGGGCATCCAGCGCTCCAGCGAGACGCCTTTCGGCGCGTCCACCACTACAGCGCCGTCGGGCAAGAATAGCCTGGGACAGCATACCCAGAAGAAGAATATGGCCGCCATCGCCGCAGCCCACAATATAGCCTATGTGGCCACTTCCTGTTCCAGCTACCCATTTGACATAATGTCCAAAGTTGAGAAGGCCATGAAGGTGAAGGGTCCTTCCTACATCCACATACTGTCGGTCTGCCCGACGGGATGGCGCTGTGCGTCGAATTTGACCATTAAGCTGGGGCGGCTGGCGGTAGAAACCGGCATATTCCCCATGTATGAAATTGAAAACGGCAAATACACGCTGAATATCGACCTGCCGAAACTGAGGCCGGTCGAGGACTATTTGAAGCTGCAGGGCAGGTTCCGCCACTTAGACAAGGACATTACCGCTGAGATACAGGAAAAGGTTTTCGACGAATACAACAAGGTCAAGCGGTTGGCCGCGGGGAATAAAGCGAAATGAAAGACGGGCTCTCCGGGATACTGAAGAAATACGGCAGGGACAAGAGCCAACTGGTATCCATACTGCAGGATATACAGTCTGAATATAACTATCTGCCGCGCGAAGCGCTGGAGAAGCTCAGCAGGAAGATGGATATACCGCAAAGCCAAATATACAGCATGGCCACTTTCTTCCGCGCTTTCAGCCTGAAGAAACGCGGCAAGCATATTGTGAATGTCTGCCTCGGCACGGCCTGCCACGTGCGGGGCGCGGAACTGATAGTGGAGTCCTTAGAGCGGCAGATGGGAGTCGCGCGCGGCCAGACCACGCAGGATTTGAATTTCACGCTGGAAAGCGTGAATTGCATGGGTTGCTGCGCCACCGGCCCGGTGGTAAAAATCGGGGAAGAATATTTCGGGCATATGACCAATGATAAAGTCGAGCCGATGTTAAAGAAATTCAGGGAATAAATTTGAATTACCATGTCGAGCAAACTTAAAACAGCCCGGGCGCTGGCATCATTGCGGCAGAAGCTGGAAAAGGACAGGCGAGACGATAAGCCGCGTGTTTCCGTGTGCAACGGCACTGCCTGCCATCCTTACGGCAGCAACCCCGTGGCCGAGGCCTTCAAAACGGAGCTGGAAAAGAAAGGCTTATCCGGGCAGGTTGATTTTAAGGTCACCGGCTGCCACGGCTTCTGCGAAAGGGGCCCCATAGCCATCATCGAGCCCGGCAACCTGTTTTACCAGAGGGTCAAGGTTGACGACGTGGCGGAGATCATCGAAAAAACCGTCCTCAAGAAGGAAGTGATCGAGAGGCTGCTATTTAAAGATGCGGGGGCCGCCAAAACTATCCGGGCGCAGGAAGAGCTGCCCTTCTACAGGAACCAGAAGCGCATCGTATTGGGCAACAATACCCGCATAGATCCCACCAGCATCGAAGACTACATCGCCATCGGCGGCTATGCGGCGCTGGCTAAAGTGCTGTCTGAATTACAGCCGCAGCAGGTAATCGATATCGTGAAGCAGTCCGGACTGAGGGGGCGCGGCGGAGGAGGTTTCCCCACGGGCATCAAGTGGGAGACCTGCCGCAAGGCGCACGGGGACGTTAAATATGTGATCGTTAACGCGGACGAGGGTGACCCGGGCGCCTATGCCAACGAGGGACTGTTGACGGGCAACCCGCACAGCGTGCTGGAAGGCCTGCTGATCGGCGCCTTCGCCATCGGCTCGCAGCAGGGCTATATCTACGTGCGCAACGAATATCCCCTGGCCTTGAAAAATATCACCATCGCTATGGGACAGGCCGAGGAACTGGGATTGATAGGCAAGAACATACTGGGTTCAGGCTTCGATTTCACGGTGAGGGTCAACCGGGGAGGCGGCGCCTTCGTGTGCGGCGAATCCACAGCGCTGATGGCCTCGCTGGAGGGAAAGCCCGGTGAACCGAGGGCCAAGTACATACATACTGTAGAAAAAGGACTGTGGGACAGCCCCAGCACTTTGAACAACGTGGAAACCTGGGCCAATATCCCGCTTATCATTAATAACGGAGCGGAGTGGTTCAACAAAATCGGCGTTGAGGGCAACAGCGGCACCAAGATATTCTCCCTCACCGGCAAGGTCAATAACACAGGCCTGGTGGAAGTGCCGATGGGCATCAAGCTGCGTGACATAATCTTCGATATTGGAGGGGGCATACGCGGGGGCAAGAAATTCAAGGCCGTGCAGACGGGTGGCCCTTCGGGCGGTTGCCTTCCCGAATCATTATTGGATTCGCCGGTGGATTTTGATTCGTTAACCAAAGCGGGATCGATGATGGGGTCCGGCGGCATGATAGTGCTGGACGAAGAGAACTGCATGGTGGACACGGCCCGCTACTTCCTCAATTTCCTCGAAGAGGAATCGTGCGGCAAGTGCGTGCCCTGCCGCGAAGGCGTCAAGAGGATGCGGCAGATATTAGACGGCATCACCGAGGGCAAGGGCAGGGAAAGTGACCTGCAGCTTCTTAAGGATTTGTCCGAGCACCTGCAGGATAGTGCGCTGTGCGCGCTGGGCGGTTCTGCGCCCAACCCGGTGCTGACCACGCTGCGCTATTTCCACGAGGAATACGAGGCGCACATCAAAAACAAGAAGTGCCCGGCGGGCGTCTGCAAGTCGCTGATTAAATTCAGCATCATCGACGAGAAATGCCCCGGCTGCGGCATGTGCGTCAAGACCTGCCCGACCGATGCCATAACATCCATGGGCAAGAAGAAGCCGGTTATACTCGACCAGGCCAAGTGCATCAAGTGCCGCACGTGTTACGATATATGCAAGATGGGAGCTGTACACATTGAGTGAATCGGTCAGCCTGACGATCAATGGCAATAAATACTCCGCCGCAAAGGGCGCCTATGTATTGCAGGTGGCGCGGGAACACGGCATAGGCATCCCGACTTTATGCGACCATGAAGCGATTGAGCCCTACGGCGCCTGCCGGCTATGCATTGTCGAGGTGACGCGCGGAACGCGCACCAAGATCGTGACATCCTGCCTTTACCCGGTGGAGGAAGGCCTGGTGGTCCAGACCGATTCACCGAGGGTGATAAAAAACCGCAAAATGCTGCTTAATTTATTGCTGGCCAGGTGTTCCGGGAATCCTGTTATCAAAGAGCTGGCCAAGGAATACGGTATCGAGCAACCGGTGTTTGGCGAGGAATACTGGGAGAAGCACAATTGCATAGTCTGCGGGTTGTGCGTGCGTGCCTGTGAGCAGGTGGTGGGCGTGAGCGCCATCAGCCTGGTGAACAGGGGCATATCCAGGGAGCCCAAGCCGCCATTTTTGGAGAAGGCCCAGTCCTGTATCGGCTGCGGCTCATGTTACTATGTCTGCCCGACGGGCGCGGTCAAGCTGGAAGATAAGAACGGCGTGCGCCACATCTATAACTGGAAGGTATCTTTCAAATTGAAGAAGTGCGGCAAGTGCGGCATCCAGTGGGCGCCAGAAGCACAGCTTGCCTTTATCCGCAAAAAGTTGGACCTGCCGGCCGAGTTCTTTGACGTTTGCCCAAATTGCAGATAGCAGTTTCTTTCTAATTCAATTCGCTGAACCTTGACTGTAGAGTACCCTTAACCTATACTTTTTGCCTGCGGGGTGTAGCGCAGTGGTAGCGCGCATGGTTTGGGACCATGAAGCCGGTGGTTCGAATCCACTCACCCCGACCATAGATATGGATTTCAGCCATTTGACAACATGGTTC
>CAIYTC010000266.1 GCA_903929005.1 uncultured Dehalococcoidia bacterium
CATCATTGATAGATAAGCCATCATGTCGTTACGGCCTAATAGAATAGGAAGTAGATTCATTAACTCTTTAACCTGTGGCGGTGCAACTTTTGAATTTTGCAATTCCAATAATGTGCGCTCTGATTCATTTCCCCAATGCCACGTATCTTCAAATGCGGTAATTTGCGCTTCAGAGGATTTACCTGAAGGTTCCTTGAAAAGAACATTATAGGTGGCCTTGCTATTGAAAGGTGGATCAAGGTAAATCAGAGCAATCGTGTTATCTGGTATATCACGTAGAATTTTTAGGTTATGTAAATAACCACCAGCATTGACCCCCTAAACAGCGGTTTTTTTCACAAGCTTTGACCCACCATTTTCACCAGCATTGACCCACCCGGGAAATAAATAACTTACCATTGCCAGAAACCTTAAAGGGGGATGGCAATGGCGTATAAGGAGTTTTCCCGAGTGGAGATAAAAGAGATAATCAGAATTTGGCAGACTGGAAGCGGCATACGGCCGTTATCCCGTTTATCCGGGTTGTCCCGCAATACCGTAAAGAAATATCTTACGATAGCTGAAGGGTGCGGCTTATCCCGATCAGGGCCTGCGCCCACAGAAGAGCAACTAATGAGCCTGGCGCAACTGAATACAGTCGGGCGCACTCATACTAATATACTTACAACCGGTATCCTCGAATCCCTGGCTGAAGTTATCCGGGGTTGGATAAAGGAAGAGCACCTGACACTTACCCGTATTCAAGAACTGCTCAAGAAACGTGAGTGTACAGTAACTTACTCGTCGTTGTACCGCTTCGTGATACGCAATGGCTGGGGGCGTAGTAATCGTTCGACAGTGCGCATGGAGGATACAGAGCCAGGTCAGATGGCTGAGATGGATTTCGGCCGGTTGGGTGTGATGTGGGATAACCAGTCAGGGCGGAAGCGCTTGGTACAGGGCATGGTGGTCACTCTGGCCTATTCACGGCACCACTTTCTGTGGCCGCTGTTCGGACAGACGCTGGTTGAGATCATCGAGGGGCTTGAAGCCTGCTGTGCCTTTTTAGGTGGGGTGCCGCATTACCTTGTCATCGATAATTTCACCACGGCTGTGGCCGGCACGGACCCGCTCAACCCCAGGTTAACACGTGGTTTTCTTGAATATGCCCAGCACCGCGGGTTTATCGTCGATCCCACGCGGGTACGCCATCCCCAGGATAAGCCCAAAGTGGAATCTGGCATACGCTACGCACGCGAGCGCTTTTTTAAAGGCGGCAGCTTCCATGATCTTCCCGACCTCCGCTTACAGGCCAGGCAATGGTGCTTGGAGACAGCCGGCCAGCGGGTACATGGAACCACATATAAGCTCCCGCTGGTGGTTTTCCTGGAAGAAGAACAGGCTAAGCTACTGCCTTGGGATGGTAAACCCTACGATGTGCCTGACTGGCGCACTGTCACCGTGCATCCCGACCATCATGTCTCCTATAAATATGCCCTGTATTCTGCGCCCAGCACCACCTGCCCACCGGGGACCAAGCTGGAAGTGCGCGGCGACAGCAAGATTGTGAAGTTTTTTCACCGCGGTCTGCTGATTAAAACCCATCCACGCCAGTGCCGCGGCGGCCGCGCAACAGACCAAGCAGACTATCCGCCGGAGCTGACTGCCTATACCATGCGCTCTCCCGATTACCTGCGCCGGAAGTGCGCAGAACTGGGAGAGTCGGTAGGTGTATTCGCCGATCAGTTGCTGGGCGGCCCTCTGCCCTGGGCAAAGATGCGCCAGGCTCAGAAGCTGCTGCGTTTGGGCGAGCGTTACACAGCATCAAGGCTGGACGCTGCCTGCCGTAAGGCACTGGAGGTTGACCTTATTGATGTGCGCCGTTTGGAGCGCATCCTTATCGAAGCGCTGGAGGAAGAGGCGGTAACTTCACCGGTTATAGCAGTTGCTTCACCACCCGGACGCTTTGCCCGCCACGGCAGTGTTTTTGCCATCACCCCCGATATGTTCAGGGGGGTGGATTTATGAGCAACCTCTCTGAACTCAAACCCTTGCTCAAGCGGCTTAAGCTGGGAGCCATGCTCGATACCCTGCCTGAACGCATGACTCTGGCACGGCGTGATCAGCTGGACTATGCTGTTTTCCTGCAGATAATCCTGGCAGACGAGGTAAGCCGCCGTGATAACCATAACGTGGAAATACGCCTTCAGAAGGCCGGATTCGAGGATATCTGCCGACTTGAAGACTTCGACTGGAAGTCGGGCATCAGGCTTGACCGCCGCCTGCTGGATAGCGTCTTCTCGCTTAACTTTCTATCCCGCCATGAGCATGTTCTCCTCGTTGGCCCGGTAGGCGTCGGCAAGTCTTTCCTGGCGCAGTCCCTCGGCTATGCCGCAGTGCGCGCCGGCCACAGCGTACGCTTTATACGGGCTGATACCTTCTTCCGTACACTGACTCAGGCACGGGTTGATCACACACTGGAGAAGGTCTTCCGTTCCTTCATGGCTCCCGACGTACTCATCCTTGACGACTTCGGCCTGCAGCGGCTTAACTCTCAGCAGTCAACCGACCTCTATGAGCTGATCATCGCCCGCCACCACAGATCCAGCCTGATAATCACCAGTAACCGTGCCGTGGATGAATGGCTGGGAATCTTCGATGACCCGATCCTGGGCAACAGCGCCCTGGACCGGTTGGCTAACGCCAGTTATCAGATTGTTATCGAGGGAGACAGTTACCGCCAGCGGCAATCACCGCACCGCAGGAAGGAGGTTGTTGACATTATGACCTGATAGTGAAAAAATACCACGGCACCCGGGTGGGTCAATCTACATGAAAACGGGTGGGTCAAAGCTCATGGTTAATGACA
>CAIYTC010000267.1 GCA_903929005.1 uncultured Dehalococcoidia bacterium
GGGGAGAGCGCCATCGCCGGCGGTGAATCCTACCGCGCGGTCTGGTACCAGGACCCCGTCTGGTGGGACCTGCAATTCTACGACTGGATGGAAAGCGAGCTGAAGTTAGTTATCCCGATGGACCTTTTCGGATTTTATGCGGCTGAGGCTTTAATTGATACTTCTACGCCTGAATCCATGCTGGAGGGGTTAGCACGCAAAAGTCTCAGGGTGATGCCCATGTCAAGACAATTCAAGGGCCCCATAGATAATTATATTGATGATTACCTGCTTTTGTGTGCTGATTATCAGGCGGATTTCGGCATATTCGCCGGGCATGTAGCATGTAAACATGGCCATGGAGGCATCGGGCTTTTCAGAGAGGCCTCGCGAGAGGCAGGTATCCCCCTGCTCTTCTTCGAATTTGACATGTTCGACCCGCGGGTTACACCAATTGAGACAATCCAGGAGTATATCTCTCAGTTCGTCGAAGACGTTGTCAAACCCAGGAAAGAGGCTGCATGAGTAATAGTTTGGTCACGGCCGGCATCGATATAGGATCAACCACCAGCAAAGCTGCCCTGTGGATTGATGAACAGTTGGGGCCATATGTAATTGGACCCAGCACCACTAACCCCAGGGGGACGGCGCGCGAATGCTATGAGAAGGTGCTTGAACTGGCAGGGTTACAGGCTACAGACGTAGCGTACATATTCGGCACAGGCTATGGGCGGGCCAAAGTCTCTTTTGCAGATGAGAATATATCTGAGATCTCCGCTCACGGCAAGGGCGCCAGGTTCTTGCTGCCATCTGCCAGGACCATCATAGATATAGGCGGACAGGACACTAAAGTCATCTCTTTGGATGCACATGGAGAGATGATAGATTTTGTCACTAACGATAAATGTGCCGCCGGCACCGGGCGCTTCCTGGATTTCATTGCCCGCAGTGTGGGGATCGATGTGAAGGACCTGGCCGGTTTGCACGCCTCCGGGAGCTACCAGCCCGTCACCCTCAGCAGTATGTGCAGTGTCTTCATAGAGTCAGAGGTAATAAACTTAGTCAATGATGAAGTGCCCTTGAACTCGATTATCCAGGGATTGCATCAGGCGGTGGCAACCCGCGTGGCTGCGCTGGTTAAGCGGATAGGGCTGGTGCAAGATGTAGTTGTCACAGGTGGTGTGGCCAAGAACGCAGGCATGGTGGACGAGCTTGAGCGAAAACTGGCAATCAAGGTGAAGACTTTCCCGGATGATATCGACCCCCAGATCATGGGGGCTGTCGGCGCTGCCATCATAGCTATGCAGAGATATCTCAAGCAGAACAATAAGTAAATTCTTAAAGAGAAGGGGAGGACAAAATGCCTTATTTCAAGGATGCCCAAGAGTGCGATGATATTTTGGGCGGCTTTTTCCGTAAAATGTCGGGGGACCTTGCCGGCAAGGATCCGGTGTTAGTAGAAATCCAGAGCAAGCTGGCGGGAATCGATTTTATAGTCAAGTTCGTCTGGAGTGAGCCAAAGCTTACACTTACGCTCGATTTCACCAAGGACCCCTTTAGTGTCTTGATTAATGATGTATCAGTCAATCCCACAGCCACCTTCATCCTATCCGCAGACACAGGCCACAAATTCTGGCACGGTCAGGTTAACTTAGCCAAAGCCCTGACCACGAAGGCTATTGTAGCCCGCGGCCCTCTATCCAAGATTCTGAAGCTGCTTCCTATCATAAAACCACTATACGAAATGTACCCGGCCTATTTGAAGCAAATCGGACGCGCAGATCTGGTATTGAGCTGATTTTGAAACCATGGATCCTTTTAACCCCTATTTCCACAACATTAAGGACTACATAGCCGGACTGCGGGAAAAAGACAGGGCCGTCAGGGTTTGGTTTTCTGACAGGCCCGCTGCTGCCGTGAATTCCCCGGCTGAAAGCCGCTGGCCCCGTGTATTGAAAGAGGATACCGCGGTAGAATTGGGCGGCCCACTTAGCGCAGGCACAATTTTTTTCTTGTGCACCGGCAATGTATCGTTGATATATGACGGAAGGATAACGCTGGTGGGAGCGGATATCAGCGAAACAAGGGATAGGATTTTGCCCTTCGGACAGGTCGTTCTGGTTGCTGGCCCTACCCTTACCAAGGGGTTCACCCCAGAATTGGAGAATGAACTGTATGCTGCCGGCAAGATTCCCGGATATATGCTGCGAAGCACGGGGGGGCACATCTGGTCCCGCGTGAGCCATCAAGCCATGTATGATGGGTTCTCATTAAAGCTGTTAGGCCAGGCCATATTGCAGCATATATATGCCAACCTGGCAGCAGTGAGCGCGGCAGAGGTATTATTTGTTACATCCAATGTTGGCGACGTTCAGGAATTGGAGAGGATAGGGATTCCAGTCAGGAACTTAGCCCACAGTTTACGCAGGGAGCGCATCAGGCAGGCCACCGGGGAGGCATTCGAGTGCGAGTCGGACGGAGATTGTGATGCCTGCCCCAATAGTGTCACTAACCACCATCTTTGACCCATCCGTAACCATGCAGGTTAATCGACGCATGTCTTGCTATACGGGGCGACTCAACCTGTTACTATTCATTTATCCTCTTTCCTCTATGCCAGGCGTGTGTCCGTGGGAGGATGAAACCGCCTGTTGAAATATAATTGTGCACGTCTGGTATTGGATGATATACTGCATCAGATGCCTGCCAGAGGAGGAGATAATGTATAAATATATTACGCGCACCATACTATCAATCATTTGCCTTAGCGTACTGGTCATTTCCACGATGAGCTGTATCAATATCAGCACGCCTCAAGCGCCCGCCGAGAACAAAACCCCGCAGGGAGATCCGGCAGTACCGCCGGCTACAGTTGAATTACCAACTATTGATTCATTCAGTGCCTCACCTGCATCGGTACTGGAAGGTAAATCCAGCACTTTAAGCTGGAGTGTCAAGAACGCCAATGCCATAGTGATCACCCCGGGTATTGGCAACGTATCGGCTACCGGCAACCAAAGTGTAAAACCCGCTACAGCCACCACCTACAACCTGGTAGCCAGCAATGCAGCCGGCATGCAATCCAAGGCTGTGGTTATCAATATATTAACATTTAGAAGACAAATTGGATCAGATATTGTTGATAATATCTACAGACTTCCAGCGCCTCACTAACTTGCAATTGAGTATTTTTAACACTCAATGAATCTGAATGAGTTCTCCCAAAAAGCCGGACCTTGTTATCAGTGAGATCACGGTGAAACCCGGCCCTCTCGTCTCCGGTCTGTCTTGCATGGCGCGCAATTCAGGTACGGACTCTTTAACTCCCTGCAAAGTGCTCTTACTGATAGATGGCAAAATTCAAGCCACGGTGCCTATAAATGCTATAGCACCGGGTGGCTTAATGGAAGGCAATTTGGGGTATCTATTGACGCCGACACAGGATCTCCATACTTTTGAAGTCAAAGTTGATAGCGATAATACAGTTGTTGAATCAGACGAAAACAACAATTCCAAGATAGTACAGTTAAATTTTAAATAATGACCGCATCAGCCAGGGCAGCAGCGGAAAGCCCTTTTTGCTTTTTGCCTGGCTAACATTAAGATCTCTTCCAAAAAGGGGGAAAGTGCCGAGGGAGGGATTTGAACCCACACTCCCGTGAGGGAAGCGGATTTTAAGTCCGCCGCGTCTGCCATTCCGCCACCTCGGCATTTTCTTGGAGGCGGCGAGCGGAGTCGAACCGCTGTATAGGGGTTTTGCAGACCCCCGCCTTAACCACTTGGCTACGCCGCCATGGACATAAAAATGGAGCGGAAGACGGGGCTCGAACCCGCGACATCCTCCTTGGCAAGGAGGCATTCTACCACTGAATTACTTCCGCTCGCTCCACTAAGAGATAATATTCAAATTGGTGCCGAGGAGGAGATTTGAACTCCTACGGGCTTGCGCCCACCACCCCCTCAAGATGGCGTGTCTACCAGGTTCCACCACCTCGGCATGGCAGGGGTGGCAGGATTCGAACCCACGACACGCGGTTTTGGAGACCGCTGCTCTACCA
>CAIYTC010000268.1 GCA_903929005.1 uncultured Dehalococcoidia bacterium
AGGCTTTGCCCTGCGCGGCTCCAATGTAAAATGTAATTTCTCGATACCCGCCGGCCTCTGGCATGCAGAGATTGACGCGGGGCAGGTCAGCCAGGTCATTCATAACCTGGTTATCAACGCCGAGCAGGCCATGCCTAAAGGGGGTACCATAGAGCTAACGGCCGAAAATATGGCCCTCAGCAAAACACAGAGCCTGGGAAAGGGGCTACCACTCAAGAAAGGAAACTACATCAGGATCGCGGTGGCTGACCACGGCACAGGGATACCCGCGGATCGCTTAGATAAGATATTCGATCCATTTTTCAGCACCAAACAGAAGGGCACCGGGCTGGGGTTGGCCACATCCTTCTCCATAGCGCGACAGCATGGCGGACATCTCAGCGTGGAATCGGAGCCTGGCACAGGCTCCACTTTTTACCTCTACCTGCCCGCATCCCTGCAAAAATCCGCACCGGAGCAGGATAAGCAAGAGCAAATAAAACCCGTGGGCAAAGCCAGGATACTGGTGATGGATGACGAGCAGGGGATAAGGGAGATAGCCGGCCGCGTGCTCAACCACATCGGCTATCAGGATATCGAGTTTGCCGAAGACGGGGCAGAGGCCATTAAGCTGTATAAAACAGCCATGAAATCGGGCAATCCCTTTAGCGTGGTCATTCTCGACCTTACCATACCCGGGGGCATGGGCGGCGAGGAGACCGTCAAGAAGCTGCTCAAGATCGACCCGGGGGTAAAGGCGATTGTTTCCAGCGGCTATATTGATGACTCAGTTATCACCAAATTCAGGGACTTCGGTTTCAGCGGGATAGTGGCCAAGCCCTATAGCATCGAGCAGCTACGCAAAGCCATGCAGGACGTCATAGGGTAGGGGTGAACCACTGAAAGTGAGCATTGCGGATCCAGAGACAGGAGGACCGGCAAAGTGAATGAGATTTGCTTTACCTGGAGCAATACAACCGATGCTGTTCTGGTGGAGGGAGAATTATAATGCTTGATATCAAGACACTGATGATGCTGTACCTCATCATCAACGTTATCAGCGCCGGTGCGATGGCGATAATATGGGGTCAGCACCGGGGACGCTTTGCAGGCGTAACCTTCTGGCTGGTGGATATGATTTTGCAGGCGGCCGGGTCAGTATTGATTGTCCTGCGCGGACTCATACCTGATCTCATATCAATGACGGTGTCCAATGCCCTGATTCTGGCCGGGGCATTAATTCTTTTAATCGGGTTGGAGCGCTTCACCAGGAAAAAAGGCTGGCATATACATAACTACTTGTTGCTGGCTGTTTTTATCGCTGTAAGCGCTTATTTTGTCATAGTTCAACCAAATCTGGTGGCACGGGAAATTGCTGTGTCAGTGATGACAATAATCCTTACCTTCCAGTGTTGCTGGCTCCTGCTGCGCAGAGTAGACCCCGGCCAGCACCAGATGACACGTCTCACTGGTATAGTCTTCGCAGGTTACGTTGCCCTCGACTTTGCCAGGATCATCCTGACCATTATTACCCCTGATCAAACCAACGACTTCTTTAAATCGGGAGCAGTGGGTGCTCTGGCCATTACCGGGTATATCGTGCTCAGCACCTGCCTTACCATCAGCCTGGTCATGATGATGAACAGGCGTTTGCTGGCTGACGTTAAAACCGAGGAGGAGGCACTGAGGGAGAGCGAGGAGAAATACAAGGCGCTCTTTTCTGCAGAATCAGACGCGATATTTGTGGTCGACAAAAAGACCGGGATAATTACTGATTGCAATGATTCAGTCACCACAATATATGGTTACCAGAAAGCCGAATTGATTGGCCAGCCAAATACGACAGTGTCAGCGGAGCCGGATGTGACCCGGGCAAGCACAAAGGAATTCAAAAACATTATTCCAATCAGGTATCACAAGAGGAAAGATGGCACAGTCTTTCCGGTTGAGATTACGGCTAATGTCATTTCAGTGCAGGGTCGCGATGTTATCATCGCAGCTACCCGCGACATCACTGAGCGCAAACAGGTAGAGGATGCAGCGAAATCTTCTCTATCGTTGCTCAATGCCTCCATAGAATCCACTGCCGATGGGCTTCTCATTGTGGACGGAAAAGGAAAGATTGAAAAATGGAATCAGAAATTCGCCGATATGTGGAACATACCGATTGAAGTTCTTGCCAACCGTGACGATCAAAAAACAATAAACCATATCCTTTCGCAGCTTGCTGACCCTGAGCAGTTTGTAGCCAAAGTCAGCCAATTGTACGGACAACCGGAGGAATCGAGTTTCGATCAGATCGAGTTCCTGGACGGGCGCGTTTTCGAGCGTTATTCCCAACCTCAAAAACTTGAAGATAATATTGTTGGCCGGGTGTGGTCATTCCGAGACGTCACAGGGAGCAAGCGGGCGGAGGAGGCGCTGCGGGAGAGCGAGGAAAGGTTTCAGTTGGCTATTGCCGCGACCAAAGACGGGATATGGGAATGGGACATACAGTCCAATCAGGAGTACTTTTCTCCCCGCTGGTGCGAAATCATCGGATATTCTTTCGATGACCCGGAATTGTCGCACACCTATAATTCATGGGCATCCAGGATTCACCCCGACGACCTGGACAGGGTTAGCAGAGCGTTAAAGGACCATCTTGAGAAGGGCGCGCGCTATGAAGTCGAATACAGGCATCGGCATAAATCGGGTGAATACCGCTGGCAGACCTCAAGGGGACAGGCGATTTTTGACGAAGTCGGGAAACCGGTCAAGATGGTCG
>CAIYTC010000269.1 GCA_903929005.1 uncultured Dehalococcoidia bacterium
CCTGGGTGGCCATAGCGGTGGCCGACTCCAGCAAGTTCAAAGCCTTCAGGTTTGAAGGAAACACTGAGATCGTAACCTCAGGCCCTCTCTATGATGAAGCTATAAAATTGGGCGAACTGATGAAACTGCCCACACCACCTAAGGCTGCCATCAAGGTTAAAATCGAGGAGATCTACAATATCGGCAAGGGTGGGGTGAAAGTAGACTGAGCTTACTTAAGCCGACGGCTCAAATTGAATATGAAAAGTGCCGCTAAAGCGAATGGGCACCCTGTAGGAGTTTAACTATGCCAACTGTTGAAGAACAAATCAAAGGTTTTCTCAAGGAACGGGGTATTTCACTGATGGGGATTGCCGGCCCGGAGCGCTGGAAGAACGGACCGCCCTCTATCGACCCCACTTACATGCTCCCCGGCGCGAAATCGGTAATTGCCTGGGCCGTGCCCTTTAACGTGCCGGCTATTTACGATTTCCTCAGCAAGAAATCACCCGGGCCGCATAACCTGGACCAGCTCAAGCAGGCACAGAAAATGAACCGCGTCGCCAGAGAGCTTGTTGAGTACCTTCAAAGCATGGGCTACAAGGCCGCCCAGGTCATGACCAATAACACCTACCGCCGCTCGCCGGACATCTTCGCCACCCGCCCCAGCCTCTCGCACCGTTTTGCCGCTATCATAACAGGCCTCGGGACCTTTGGCCTTTCGGGTAATGTAGTCACCAGGGAATACGGGGCCGCTATCCTGCTGGATACAGTGGTCACGAATGCAGTGCTGAAGTCCGACCCCGTCCAGTCGGCCCGCGATACCATGGACAATCGCTGCCGCACCTGCAAGCTGTGCGATAAATCCTGTACGCTGGGCACCTTCCTGGATGACGCAGAGGAATACGTGCTCCTCAACGGTGAACTCCACCCGCGCGGCAAGCGCGCCAACATCGATTTCTGCGCCACGGCCTGCTTTGGATTGCACGGTATCTCACGGGACAAGAAATGGTCCACCTGGGGCCGTCACTGGATATCCAAATGGGTTGAAAACCTGCCTGACCCGCAGGACCGCACAGGTGTAAGGGCGGCTCAAACCCGCATGGGCGCCATAGCGGGAGACAGCACGGCGCGCTACCAGGCCATACGCCGCTCGCAGGCTGTCTTATGGCCGAAAGACGGGGTCGAGGACCTCATACCGGACTATGAGGATTTGCCGAAATCCGAGGAGGAGTTATACAAGCTGGTTATGCGCATCCAGGAGAATATGAGTATCCGTGGTTTGAAGGACCCCTGGGCGCAGACCTGCGGCAACTGCAGCATAGTCTGCGGACCTGACTTTGACGAAACTAAAAAACGCTTCGATATGTTGACTCAGAGCGGCATCGTCGTACCGGGTCCGGATGGCAACTACGTGCACACCAACACTTTCGAAGAGGCCATGGAGATCAAGAAGAAATACCCCCACAGGATAGAGAGGGCGCAGATCGCCAGGGACGCGGCCAGTTCAGGCAGCTTCTGGGTAAGCTATTACTTCGGCTTCGAACCCAAATCCGAACTGCAGAACGTGATTTACCAGCAGAAGGCCAAAAGGGCTGCTGCCAGAGCCGGGTTGAAAGGCAAGGAAGCCAGGGACCCGGCGGTCTACGACCTCAAATGGGTGCTGGCCTCGATGTTCGACCAGGATAAAAAGAAAAAGCGCCGTGATGCAACCAGGGACACCGCCGAATTTACCGCTTAACCGTAAAAAAACAAGTATCTATCCAGGATAACTTTCAGGAGGACAGGTCTTATGGCAAAAAAAGCATCGGATTTGAGCGCAGCCGACAGGGAGATTTACGCCGGGCTCCTGAAATGGATGTGCACATCGTGGTTCAGCCTGCCCGTCACCGATAATTCCATTATGATGATTGCCTACCGCTACACCCCTGAGGAAGCCGAGTACCTGACCGGTTTCCCCCTCTCGCCAAAAACATTCGAGAACCTGGCCGGTTTCAAGAATACCGGCACTGACGAACTCAGGGTAAAAATCGACGCGATGACCAGGAAAGGCCTGCTGTATAGTTTCACCAGGAATGACAGGCGCTATTACCTCTTGAATGAAATCTATACCAGCTTACGCACGTGGGGCTGGCCGGGGCCGGCGCCCACTCCCGAAAACAAAGATTACGCCACCTTGCTGGAAACCTGGGGCGCCGAATTTATGGCCCCCTGGGCAGAAGTCAGGGAGAGGGGCCTGCGCACGATTCCCATCCAGCAGACCGTGGAGGATGACAGGCAGATACTGCCCTACGAGGATATCAGGAAGGTGCTCGATTCCTATACCTATTTCTGCGTCACGCAGTGCGGCTGCCGCGAGCGTAAGAACCTGGCTGAGCACACTCCCGACTGTAAGTACCCGTCGGGCGTCTGCCTGCACTTTGACCGCCTGGCCCATTATGTCGTCGACAACGGCATGGGCAGGGAGATCACGAAGCAGGAAGCAGCGGACATACTGCGCCGGTGCGCCGACCTTGGCCTGGTGCACGGCATTAACAACCAGCAGATAGGCACGGACACGATCTGCAATTGCTGCAGCTGCTGCTGCATGTGGTTCGACGGGATGCGCCGGCTCAAGAATGCCGGGACCGCTACCCTGAACCCATCTAACTACCGCATACACACTGACGATCAAACCTGCACCGGTTGCGGGCTATGCGTGAAACGCTGCCCCATGGATGCCCTGCAACTGAAAGATGCTCCCAACGCAAAAGGCAGGAAAACCGTGGTGTCCGCTGAGGGCGGCAAAGAGAAGGCCCTTATTAACAAAACCGGCAAGCTGGCGGCTGCCAACACGGACCTGTGCCTCGGCTGCGGCGTTTGCGCCTATAAGTGCCCTTCAAAGTCGCTGACCCTCGTGCGCAACGAGACCGAGCATCATCCGCCCCAAACCGGCCGCGATTGGGCAATGCAGTATGTGACCGATACCGCCGGCTTCCGTCACAGCGACAACGCCTGATTATTTGATGCTGCTCCCCAATGAACGTTAAACACTTAACTGACAGAAAAACAGGAGGCAAAGCACATGATAAATGAACAGGCTATCGAAAACATTGAAAAATACGGCCCCTGCCATGAGACGGGGGAGCAGAAGCGGAAAATCCTGGACGGGATCGGTTTCCCGGTTGGCCGGCAAGCCGAATACGTGATCATTGCCGGCTGCTTTCAGCCGGCGGGTATGCCGCACGTTCTGAAAGCGCTCAAGAATGTGCTCGACCACTATAAGGTCAGCTACACACTCCTCGAGAAGGAGTATTGCTGCGGTTGGATGACCATCGGCCAGCCGGCCGTCATGTCTAAAAACGAGGAGGATATCGCCCGCTTCAAGGAGATATCCCGCAAATTAATAGTCAAGAACTTCGAGCAGGCCAAAAAGTTAGGGGCGAAATCCATCGTCCTGTTCTGCGGCGCCTGTGAACCCAATTACGCCAATTGCATGGACCTGACAGACCTGGAGGTAATCTCCTGCAGCGAATTGATCGATCGCTATTTCAAGGGTGGAAAACTCGATGCGGAGATAGACTACTACGCCGGCTGCTACCGCTTCCGCCGCAAAATTACCGATAAGCCAGTGGATGTCGAGTCAGCCGTGCGCGTGCTCAACAAGATCGAAGGCCTCAAGGTGAACGGTTTGGATAATAAGCTGTGCTGCTATATCCCGCCGCACCTGGACCAGTTGATGGGCAGCGTAAAATCCAGCACGGTGGTAAATATCTGCACCGGCTGTTACTTTAACCTGAGCACCAGGATGGCTAAGGACGGGACAAGGCAGGCCAAAATGCTGCCGGAGGTTGTCTGGGAAGCTATGGGCAAAGCGTAGCTGAGCTTTGATTAAATAAAATTACGCAATTATCCCTTGACTACAAGTATCTCCTGTGATATACTGTATTTAGTTAGATAGGAGATACGAAAATGAAACAGCATCAGTATACCATAATGGACTTCAAAAGGGACTTCCCGAATGATGAGGCTTGCCTTGAATGGTTAAAGATTTCACGATGGCCGAATGGTATAACTTGTGATAAATGCCAGAAGGTTACAAAACACCATCACGTAAGCAATCGCAAAGCTTATGCCTGTGATGTTTGTGGAAATCACATTTACCCGATGGTAGGTACTATCCTTGAAAAATCGGCAACTTTTCTCGGCACTTGGTTCCATGCCGTGTTCCTTATGGCTAATACCCGATGTGGTATTTCGGCTAAACAATTGCAGCGCGAAACTGGCGTTACCTATAAAACCGCTTGGAGAATGTTCAAACAGATTAGCTCTATACTCAATGATGATGTTAGCCTGGAGGGTTCATCAGTAGAGGTCGATGAAACCTATATAGGTGGACGCAGTCGTGGCAAACGTGGACGTGGGGCGGAAGGCAAAACTCCAGTAGTCGGCATGGTACAGCGCAAAGGCCGAGTAAAGGCTATCAGGACTCTAATGGTTGATAGTGCTACAGTCATGCCACTGATAAAAGAAAACGTCCAGCAGGGAAGCACTATTTATACGGATTAATACCCAATTTACAACACAGTAAGCCAGAATGGTTACAACCATAAAACCGTGAACCATTCAATTAAAGCTTGGGTTATTGGTGACGCTCACACTAACACTATTGAGGGATTCTGGAGCTTAGTGAAACGTGGTATAAGCGGTGTTTACCATGCAATAGGAGAGGATTACGTACAAAACTATGTCAACGAATATGCTTTCAGGTATAATAGGCGTAACGGGGAAACGGCTATGTTTGGGAACTTTCTTGACCGCTTGGTGAAGGTTTAGAAATAGGACGTGTAACCTTGTGTAAGAATTGTAGAAACTCAGATTTAGTCAGCAGTGGTTGTGACACCGCTGACTTATCAGGTTTTTCATTTTGCTGAGTTTTTACTTTCGCCAAGTTCTCTTACCTGCTTGTGGTAATTATACCACAAAGGAGGTAAGTTAGTTATGTCCACGAATGAAGTAAACAGAATAACTCTAAAATTGGAGACCCAGCCGGGCCAAGATTTAATTCCAGCAAATAGTTTCAAAATTGCGATAGATGAACTTACCACGATACTACATGAAGTCGAATTAGAGATTTCACAAAATAAACGTGGCTCGTTAAAGTGGGGGGTGGCTGATTTATCCGTTGGTAGTGCTACTATTAGTCTCGAAAATGTCTCTGATGAAATTGAATTAGGGCAAAAATCAACCATATCTTCTATCGAAGGGTTACAATTATTAAATAGTCACAAAATCAGACCCGAATACTTTAACGATAATGCATTGGAAAGTGCACAACGGTTAGCAAGATTGACCTCTGATGGGGTTTCCAAAATCAATGTTTTCTCTCATGCCCACAATCTTCAATTATATGTTACTGAGCAAATTGCTGTGAATATCGCTGATATTCTTGAGCATATTGAATATCTTGGTTCTGTGGAAGGATCGCTCGAATTAATTTCTGGGAGAGATGGATATGCCCTGTTCTTTAGAGTGCGTGATGTGGTTAGTGGTAAGGTGGTGCGATGTTTTTTCCCAGAGAATATACTGGACGACGCCTTAAATGCCTTTCGGAAAAGAGTAATCGTTTATGGTTTAATTAAGAGTGATAACATTGGCAATCCTCGAACTATACGTGTGCAAAACATGGAAACTCTATTAACTGAGCATTTAGGTACTGAGTTTAGTAGGCGTGGTGTCACATATAAGGCTAATTTCTATGGTTCTAACTAATCCGAAGACAATATGTTGGGATACCAATTGTTTCTGCGCTTGGTTTAACAAGGAAGTTGATAGATATGATACACGTGCAACTATTATTGAGGCTGCGCAAAACAATGAGATCAAAGTATACACGTCATTTTTAGCATTAGCTGAGATCGCCAAAATACCAAACGAATACCCATCAGAGGCTGAAGATACAATCGCTGAATTTTTTAAGAGTCGACAATATATAACTTTAGTTTCTGTAGATCGGAGCTCGCATTGCGAGAGATTTAAGAAGAAGATTTGATGGATTAGACGGTAGAGATGCCGTTCATTTGGCTACAGCCATTCGTGTTAAAGCAGATGTACTACATACTCATGATAAAAATGACCTGCTGAAACTAAATGGTAAAATCCCGGGGTATTCATTATCAATAATAGAGCCTGCCTACGATTATCAGACTAAATTGGATGGATCAAAATGAAAACTAATGCTCTTTATTATGGCTACGGATTTATTTATTGGAGAGATTCATTGACATGGTTATAGTAACAAATCCTCTTCAACATTATGGCTCATTCCGTGATTGTCTTAGATCACCTATACACAAGTGGTTCACCTATCCAGCGGGATATTCCTATAAACTGGTGGAGGCAAAGATAAAGGAAATATCGCTTAACAGTGACTCACTTATAGCTGACCCATTTCTCGGAACAGGCACTACCAGCCTAGCCGCTAGGATGATGGGGATACCATCATTGGGGATAGAAGCTCATCCTTTTGTCAATTGGGTAGCAAAGGTGAAACTCTATATTCAATACGATCTAAAAGATATTCAAAAACGGATGAGATACGTTCTCAGGGAAGCTAATTATCTTCAAGACAATCTAGATATACGGGACCTATGGCCAGAGTTGATATATAAGTGCTTTACAGAAGATAATTTACGGAAACTTGGTGCTCTTCGTGACGTTCTTCTATCAGAGGATCAGGAGTTACCATCCACAAATTTTCTTAAATTAGCTTTAACTGCAACATTACGGATTGTCACAACTGCTGGGGCTGGATGGCCGTATATTGCCCCAAGTAAGTATCACGCTCGTATTGTTAATCGAGCCGCTTTCTGCGAATTTGAAAAGATATGCCTTGCGATGATAAGTGATGTGTGGTCAGTCACGTCCAGTTCTCTTTCATTTGCATCCTATAAGATAGAGAGCGGAGACGCACGTCATTTTGATAAGTATGCAAAACCTGAAAGTGTTGACCTAATTGTTACCTCTCCTCCATATATGAACAATTATGACTATGCGGACAGGACGCGGTTAGAGACCTATTTTTGGGGTATTTTCCACAGTTGGAGTGATATCACCAAAGAAGTCAGGGATCATCTCATTATGGCAGCTACCACACAGGTCAGAGTATCGGAATTAGGAAAGATTCGTAATTGCCCTGGTATTGCTGGCGTTGACTCAACAGTACATGCGGAATTACAAACAATTATACAGTCTCTTGCAGATATGCGTCGGATAAAATCAGGGAAAAAGACTTATGACAGTGTAACAGCAGGCTATTTTGAGGATATGTTAAATGTAATTAAAGGATCATTTATTGTACTTAAACCACATGGGCAATTTGTTCTTGTATTAGGTGATTCTGCACCCTATGGAATTCATATCCCGACGGATGAATTTATCGGGCGGATTGGTGTTTCTGTCGGTTTCTCTAGTTATAGATTAGATGTTATTAGAACTAGAGGGGAGAAGTGGGCACACAATAGTCAGAGACATAAGGTTCCACTCCGTGAAAGCATTGTTACATTAGTAAAATAAAGGGGGGTAGTTAAATGCCTACTAACGCAGCATCTGCATTTGGTGAGGAAATAGGAAAACTTTTTGAAGAAGCTATTCTCAAAGGGCTATCCAGAGTGGTGATGTCTAAAGGCTGCACAATACTACCAAAAAAGATGAAAAACGGTACAGGTAATGTATATCAGATTGATGCTGTAGTTTTTGATAACAATGGCAATCCATTAATTATTATTGACCCAAAATATATACGGTATACAAAGCATAACCGCGACAAAGGTAGTTGGCTTTGCGTGGCACATTATAACTTGCGGAAGACTTATCCTACTATTCGAAAATCTATTGCTATTTTAGCGGGTAGATGGTCGAAACCATCTATATCACTGATAAAAAGTTTTGGTGTTGAGGTATTAGAAGTTCCCTTTTCTATCTTTGTTGATGCTCTTGCAAAAAGGGGAATTGATTTTGATTGGGAAGAAAGCGATAGAACAGCATCCAAACGATCGTGGGATTCATTTTGTAAACTAACGAAAGAACAGAAATTACAAATTTTAAACGAAATCACATCAAAACTGATGCCGCTACTCCGCAAAGAAGTGATACAGATACTTGGCACAGATGTCAGTACTATTCCTCAGAGGGTGACATCGGTAGAAATCCTATTAAAAACAGACCGTAATGAAATGTTACTTTCTACTTTTAATTCCGTGCCCGAAGCATTAGCCCATCTTGTCAGCCTTGTGTCAGATAAACCTGACATTTCACACGGAAGATAATTTATAACAGTACTTGTTGTCAAGGGATATTTACATAAAAATTAATACAGGGGTGAACTTATGCGTGAATTATCAGATTACCGCAAAGCGGGTGTCGAGCTATACGAGAAGCTCCACCTGGCCACCTACCCGGTGGCCGTTAAATACATACGGGACGAGTCCGAAATACCGCCCAAAGCTATCAGGCCTTCACAGGCCAGGCAGCAATGGAGCTTATGCCAGGCGTTCACCTATTCCCGCAGGTGGGGATGGACCGTGGCCATGACGTCTGACGATAACTTCTGCACCCCGGCCACGGCCTCGCACAGGTGGGTCGATGTCTCCGCTGACGACCTGCTGCAGAGCCAGCTCTTCCAGGCCTGGCATAAGGACGCTGAAGCAGAGAAGAAGCGGCTGAAGCACGGACTTGACCAGGTAGGCGAGGGCAACCTGCCCGGGCTGAGTCAATACTGTGGCTTGATCAGTTCGCCCCTGGCCTATGCCCCATTAATCCCGGACAGCGTCGTGGTTTTCGGCAACGGGGAAAATATCAACCATATCATCCAGGCCCTCACCTATGAAGGTGAAAACTACCCGACATCAACCTTCGAGGGCTTCGGCGAAACCTGCGTAAAAGGCGGCCTCGTGCCCTTCATAACCGGCGTACCGCAGATCGTTATACCCGGCATGGGCGACCGGACTTTTTCCGGAGTTTACGACTACGAGATCGCTATCGGCCTGCCTGCCGGCCTGCTCTTCATTGCTGTTGACAACTTATTCAAATCCGGTGGCAGGCTCAATTTAGGCAACCCGGTCAGGACGCTGCTGCCAACGGGGATCACCGAAAGTATCACGCCCGGGTTTAAGTATATGCGCGAAAAAATCGATGAGAGCAAAAAGCGGCAGTCAAATTAATCCATGCGGCGGGGCAGCGATTATCCCGGAATCCGCCTATCAGGTTCTATCCATGCAGCCGGCATAGCAGGGCCATTAATAACCTGTATCCCTCGCACGTGAGAAATTGCGGTTGGCAATTCTGCCTGAAGTGTTTTATACTATTGGCGGGTTACCGGGGTTGTAATATGCATTGCAGGTAAATTATGCCAGCGAATTCAAAGCAAACTAAAGGTAAGCGCAGGCTGGCGGGTCAGGTGGACTATGTAGCTCTGAGCCGGGACCTGGTAGACGCTGTCGAAAGCGGGGTTTACATCGTCCAGTCCAAGAAATTTGTTTATGTAAACCCGTTCTTTGCCAGGCTGACCGGTTATTCGCCTGACGAATTAATCGGGATACGCTCCTTCAAATTGGTGCTGCCGCAGGACCGGCCGGCGGTCAGAAAGAAAGCAACCCGGAACCTGAAAAGCCGCCACGCCTCCTCGCCCTACGAGTACAGGTTCATCAAGAAGAACGGTGAGACTATATGGGTCATGGAAAGGGTCTCCCCGATCGAATACATGGGGCAAAAAGCCGCGCTGGGGAGCTTCGTGGACATCACCCCGCGCAAGCGGCTGGAAGAGGCGCTGGCGCACTCTGAAGAAACATACCGCACCATGCTGGAGCAGATGTATGACTCTTATTACGAAGTGGACCTGGCCGGCAATTTTACCTTCGTCAACGATTCTGTCTGCCGTAACCTGGGTTATGCAAGTGAAGAAATGGTTGGCCAGAGCTACCGTTTCTCCACCCCGCCCGGTGATGTCAAGCCCCTGTTGCTGGCTTTCAGCGAAGTATTCAGGACAGGAAATCCCCATATAGGCTTCGCCCACGGGATACTCCGCAAAGACGGCAGCCTGATATCGGTTGAATCCTCGATTTCCCTGCGGCAAAACGCACAGGGTGAAATTATCGGTTTCCGGTCAGTCAGCCGCGACATCACCCAGCGCAAGAAGTTGGAAGATGAACTGCAGAAGCTGGCATCGGTGGTGCACTACTCCAGCGAATTAGTCAACCTGTCTTCAACCGATGGGAAAATGATCTTCCTCAACGCGGCGGGGGCCGGGATGTTGGGCATAGATCCGCAGAACATTGACCAGTTTAACATTATGCAGGTTATCCCCGATCACCTCAAAGAGCAGGTGCAATCTGAACTACTGCCGGCGCTGATAAAAGGAGGGAAATGGGAAGGCGATTTACAGTACCTGAACCTCAAGACCGGGGCATTGACCGACGTGCACGCCATGACCTTCACGATTAAGGACCCGTCGAGCGGGGCGCCGCTGTACTTTGCCAACGTCTCGCTTGATATCACCGAGCGCAAGAAGGCCGAGGACGCCCTGCGCGATAGCGAGGAGCGGGTCAGGACCTCCATGGAGAATGCGCCTGATGGCATCTGTATGAATGACCTCGAAGGCAACTTCCTCTATGGCAACCGCCGGTGTGAGGAGATAATAGGTTACCGGCGCGAAGAGCTTGTCGGCCAGAATTTCCTGGGACTGAATATCCTGCCTGAAGACAGCCAGGCCCGGGCTGTGGAGATATTACAGGCTAATATTAACGGCAAATCCACCGGCCCCGATGAGCTGGAGCTCATCAGAAAGGACGGCCGCCGCGTGCCCGTGGAGATCAACACCAGCGTGGTACAGCGGGGTGGCGAGAAAGTCGTGCTGGCCTTTATCAGGGACATCACCGAGCGCAAGCGGGCGGAAGAGGCGCTGAAAGAAAGCGAGGAGCGCTACCGCGCCCTCTTCGACCGCTCGCCCGACCTGGTCTATGTCCGCGATTTAAAAGGTAATTTTATAGATGCCAACCCGGCATCCCTGAGCCTTCTCGGCTTCCGCAGGGAAGATATCCTCACCCTGAATTTTGCGTCCTTGTTAGATCCCACCCAGTTCCCCAGGACAATTCAAATACTCAAGGAACTGACTGAGACCGGCTTTCAAAAGGAACCGGGCGAGTTCAAGCTGAAGCGCAAGGACGGCACATATTTATATGTGGAAACCCAGGAATCGGTGATCTACCGGAATGGCAAACCCCACTCCGTGCAAGGTGTCGGCCGGGATATCACCGGGCGCAAGAAGGCCGATGAGGCCCTTAAAGACAGCGAGGCGAAGTACCGGCTGCTGGCCGACAACATGAGAGACCAGGTATGGCTCATGGACCTGAACTTAAAGCCGTCATACATCAGCCCATCTGTGGAGAAGTCGCGGGGATACACACTTGAGGAGTTAACTCAGCTTCCGCCGGATAAGCAACTCACGGCCACATCTTTCCAGTCGGCGATGGAGTTTTTCTCCATTGAGATACCCAGGGCGCTGGCAGATCCAACCTATTTCGCGCGTCCGCTGGAACTCGAATGGTACCGTAAAGACGGCTCGACTTTATGGACGGAAAATACGTTTAGTCAAGTCCTGGACGAAAACAATAAGCTTTTTTCCCTCCTGGGCGTAGGCAGGGACATCACAGGGCGCAAGCAGGCTGAAGCATACCGGGAGATGGGACGGGAAGTCCTGCAGGTACTAAACGAGCCAGGAAATCTGCAGGATTCAATCCAGCGCGTCCTCGCCACAGTGAAGACGCGGACCGGGTTGGATGCCGTGGGCATCCGCCTGCAAGACGGGGATGACTTCCCGTATTTCGCCCAGCAAGGCTTCCCCGGGGATTTTCTGCTGACGGAAAACACGCTGGTCAAGCGCGCCGCAGACGGCGGGGTATGCCGGGACAAAGACGGCAATGTCAGCCTGGAATGCACCTGCGGCCTGGTCATTTCCGGCCAGACCGACCCGGCCAATCCCTATTTTACGCAGGGGGGAAGTTGTTGGACAAACGACCAGGCAGGCACACCTTTTCAAGATACCCGGCTTCATCCGCGGGACCGCTGTCTCCATGACGGCTTTCAGTCCGTGGCGCTGGTGCCCATCCGCAACAAGGATGGGATTGTAGGACTGATCCAGCTCAACGACCGCAGGAAAGGATGTTTCACCCTGGAACCGGTTGAACTCCTGGAAGGGATCGCAGCGCACATCGGGGAGGCCCTCATGCGCAAGCGGGCGGAGGAGGAGTTGCGCAAAGCTGAGGAAAAATACCGGTCGCTGGTCGAGAATATCAACGATGTCTTCTATGTATTGGACAAACAGGGAAACATAACCTATGTTAGCCCGGTAGTTGAGCGGCTAAGCAAGTACAAGATCAGCGATTTAATAGGGAAGCCTTTTATCCCGCTGGTTTACCCGGATGACCTGCCGGCACTTTTAGAGAGTTTCAACCGCCTGGTATCCGGGCAACTGGAACCCTGGGAATTCCGCATAGTGGATAAAGACGGCAGGATAATATGGGTACGTACGTCCAGCCGGCCGCTCTATGAAGATGGAGAGATTGTGGGCATCACAGCCCTGATGACGGACATCACCGGGCGCAAGCAGATGGAACAAAAGCTCGAGGAAATGGCGACCCATGACTTCCTCACGGGGTTGCCCAACCGGCTATTGCTGCTCGACCGTTTCACCATAGCGGCGGCGCTGGCCCACCGCAATAAAGCCAGGCTGGCCGTCATGTCGTTGGACCTGGACAGGTTTAAAACCATCAATGATACGCTCGGCCACGACGCCGGGGACCAGGTGCTGAAGGCCGTCAGCACACGGCTGGCGGGCATAATACGTGCCAGCGACACTTTAGCCCGCATCGGTGGAGACGAGTTTATCCTGGTGATGATGGAAACCGGCGGCATGAAAGATACCGCTGCCACCGCCCAAAAAATCCTGGATTCCTTTGCCGAGCCGCTCTCCGTCGACGGCCATCAATTGCATTTGACCACCAGCATCGGTATCGCCATCTACCCTGCAGACGCGCAGGACCTGGAAACCCTGACCAAGCAATCCGATGCTGCCATGTATTACTCCAAGGGTCACGGCCGCAACCAGCTCAAGTTCTTCGGCGATGGCGATGTCCGGGCCGGCGGAGATCTCAAGAGCGCCCCCCTGGTTTAGGCCCTGCCGCACTACGGTCATCGCCAGGGCGCTGTGATCCCGGCAGTCCCGCGGTCAGCGCTTCAAATAGATAAAATGTGGTAGAATTATCCCGATTTCACTTACGAGGAGGTTCCGTGTCATGGCAAAGAAAAAAATGAAGAAATGGGTTATCGCTGTCCTGGCCATCGTAGCTATCCTGGTCGTGCTGGTGGCAGTTATCGCCATTAAAACGGCCATGTTTACCTCCAAGCAGGTGGCCGCGGGTAAGCAGGTCACCTTCGCTATTGACGCGGATAAGGCTGCCGAACGGCTCTCAGGCGCCATTAAGTTCAAGACCATCTCTAATATTGATTATGATAAATTCGATTACAGCCAGTTCAAAGGCCTCCAGGAATACATCGAGAAGTCCTTCCCTCTTGTGCATGCAACGCTGGAAAAGAAGGTCATCAATAATTATGCCCTGCTGTATACCTGGAAGGGCAGCGACCCCTCCCTCAAGCCCATCCTGCTGCTGGGTCACCAGGACGTGGTCCCCGTAGCGCCCGAGGGCTGGAAGCATGAACCTTTCTCGGGTGATATAGCCGACGGCTATGTCTGGGGACGCGGCACGCTGGATGACAAGGGTTGTGTCCTCAACATTATGGAGGCGGCCGAATACCTGATAAAAGACGGCTTCAAACCAACGCGTTCCATTTATTTCGCCTTCGGCTTTGACGAGGAAATAGACGGCATGCAGGGCGCCGGCAAAATAGGCGAGTATCTAAAAGCGCAGAACCTGCAATTCGAGTTTGCTGTCGATGAAGGCATGCTGATTACTAAGGGCGCAGTGCCCGGCGTGAAACAGCCCGCCGCGCTCATCGGCATCGCCCAAAAGGGTTACCTCTCGCTGGAATTGATAGCGGATAGCACCGGGGGACACTCTTCCATGCCGCCCAAACAGACCGCCGTGGGCGTGCTGGCGGCCGCCGTCGATAAGCTTGAAATGAATCCCTTCCCCATCCGCATGACCGGGCCGGCTGCCGGCTTCTTTGAGTACCTCGGCCCGGAGATGGCCTTCCCCTACAATATGCTCTTCGCCAACATGTGGCTGTTCGGGCCTGTCATCGAGGGACAATTGGCTGCCTCCAACGCCACCAATGCCCTCATACGCACCTCCACCGCCCCCACTATGTTCCAGGGCAGCAACAAGGATAATGTGCTGCCGGCAAAGGCTGTGGCGGTGGTTAACTTCCGTATCCTCCCCGGCGAGTCCGTCCGCAGCACCCAGGACAGGGTCACACAGGTAATCAATGACCCGCGTGTCAAGGTGCAACCCATTGCGAGCGGCTCCAGCGAACCATCGCCCGTCTCTCCCACGGATGCCTGGAGTTATAAAACGCTGAGCAAAACCATCCGCGAGGTGATGCCGGATGTGCTGATCGCCCCCATGCTGGTGATGGCCGGCACTGACTGCGGGCACTATGAGGCTCTCTGCCCCAATATCTACCGCTTCCTGCCGCAAAGGCTCTACGGCGATGATATCGACATGCTCCACGGCACTAATGAGAAAATAGCCATCAGCAGCTATGTGGAAGGGATCAGTTACTATGCCCAGTTGATGAAGAATTTCAGCCAGTAGATGAACACGCCGGGGCGGGCCTGTGCATCCGCCCCGGCTCATATCAGGTAACAGGCAGCTTCATCAGCAGGGGAGGCCGTTTATGCAAGCAAGAAAATGTTTTACCATTTTAAATCAGTGTTTTTCCATCGTCAGTAATAAATCCGCAAAAAGGGGTGCCAGATGAGTGAAACCGCTACTCCCGCCAAAACCGACCAGAAAAGGGCCATCAACCGGCTGAAGAGCATGTACCCGCTGCGCAACGTCGTGCAGCAGGATTACATCGATACCCTCAAGGCCAGCAGCGAGGGCAAGCCGACCGTCTGGTCGATGCTGAATTACTGGGAAGGGGACCTTCCCCTCAAAGCCATGGGATTGAACATCGTCTACCCTGAAAATTACGCCACCCTGCTGGCCGCTTCCGGTACCGCCGAACCGTTCCTCGATGCCTCTGACTCGGACGGCTTCCCCACCCACATGTGCGGCTACGGCAGGAGCACCATCGGCTATTCCTACCGCATGATGAAAGAGCACGGCGGCAAGATACCGCCCGATGCCCCGCTGGGTGGCATGGCCAAACCCGCCCTGCTGCTGGGCTCCGGCATTATCTGCGACGCGCGCTTCAAGTGGTTCCAGTCGCTGGCCCGCTACTTCGACGCCCCTGAATGGTGCCTCGAGATGCCGATGATGGCCACTTACGAGGGCTCCGAACCTGAGCTGGAGGCCTACCAGGTGAAGTTCCTGGTAAAAGAACTAAAGGATTTCATCGCTTTCCTGGAAAAACTGTTCAGGCAAAAAATGGACTGGGCCAGGCTGGAAGAATTAATCGACCTGGCCGTTAAAATCCATGAGACTACCTACCGGATAAGCGAGGCGCGCAAGGCCATACCGGGCCCCATGCACGCCACTGATTTCTGGAGCAGCATGCCGCCCTCCCTCTTCTTTGCCGGCGACATGCAGGTGTCGCTCAAGTGCTACCAGGACATGCTGGCCGAGGTGCAGGAGCGGGTAAAAAATAACGAATCGGGCATCAACTATCCGGAGCGCTACCGGCTCATCTTCGCCGAGCTGCCGCCCTGGCACAGCCTTAAGTTCTTCGACAAGCTGGCCGAGATGGGCTGGAACTTCGTCTTCGAGAGCTTCGGATACCATAACCCCCGGCCGCCCGACCTCAGCAAGTACAGCGACCCCTGCGAGAAGCTGGCGCGCCTCTCACGTAATTTCATGTTCAACGTATTCCCCGAGGCCAAGGCCGACAACATCTCCAACCCCATCGTCGAGACCTACCTCAAGATCGCCCGCGGCTTTAAAGCGGAC
>CAIYTC010000270.1 GCA_903929005.1 uncultured Dehalococcoidia bacterium
CAGATGCAGGACTCCTACTATGAGGTGGACCTTTCCGGTAATTATACGTATGTCAATGAATCTACAGGCCACAGCTTCGGATATTCGCAAGAAGAGATGATCGGTAGGAATTATAATCTTACCGTACCTGAAGAGGATATTAAGAGTGTCTTCGCTGCCTTCAACACGGTTTATAGAACAGGAAAACCAAATAAGGAGTCCTCACACCGAATCCGCCGCAAAGACGGCGCCATAATATTTTCCGAGGTATCCATTGATCTTAACAGGAATGCGCGTGGAGAGATCATCGGGTTTAAGTGCGTCAGCCGTGACGTCACCGAGCGCAAGCAGATAGAAGATGAACTGCAGAAACTGGCAGCGGTGGTGCGCTACTCCAGCGAACTGGTCAACCTTTCTACGCTCGACGGGAAGATGGTCTTCCTCAACGATGCGGGAGCCATGATGCTGGGCATAGATCCGCAGAATGTTGGCCAGTTTAACATCATGCAGGTCATCCCCGATCACCTGAAAAAGCTGGTGCAATCCGAACTCCTGCCGGCACTATTGAAAGGCGGTACGTGGGCAGGCGATTTACAGTACCTGAACCTCAAGACCGGGCTGTTGACCGACGTGCACGCAATGACCTTCGTGGTGAAAGATTCGACAACGGGGGCGCCGTTGTATTTTGCCAACATCTCACTTGATATCAGCGAGCGCAAGCGGATTGGGGATGCACTGAAAAAGAGCGAGGAACAGTATCGCCTTCTGACCGAGAATATCAAAGATGTGGTCTGGATACTGGATACCGAAACGATGTATTTCCGCTACGTCAGCCCATCGGTGCAGAAGCTGCGCGGGTACACAGCAGAAGAGATTCTCGCTGTGCCAATGACCCATGCACTCGCCGCAGAAGCCGGCGCTCACGTGATCGATCTTACTCGCAGCCGGGCGGAAGACGTTCTCTCGGGCAAGGAGACTACCCGAAAATATTACACCAATGAAGTCGAGCAGACGTGCAAGGATGGCTCCACTGTCTGGACAGAAGTGATCACCAGTTTCTACATCAACCAGGAGAACGGGCGGGTGGAAGTGCACGGCGTCACCCGAGATATCACCGATCGCAAGCAGGTCGAAGAAAATCTGAAGGACAGCGAGGAGAAGTACCGGATAGTCGTGGAGAACACTCAGGAGTCCATCTTGATAATCGTTGACGGTATGCTCAAATTCGCCAACAACGGGACTGTGAAGTTCAGCGGATATTCGCAGGAAGAGCTCATCTCCAGGCCTTTTATCGAGTTTATCCATCCCGATGACCGCCAGATGGTGGCCGAGCGCTATCTTCAGCGTTTAAAGGGCATGGACATGTCAAACATAAACACTTTTCGCGTTACCCTCAAGTCAGGGGATATCAAGTGGGTGGAAGTTGCTGCTACGATCGTTACCTGGGAGAGAAAACCGGCGACCCTGTATTTCATGACCGATATCACCGACCGCAAACGCCTGGAAGAGGAACTGCAGCGGGTGGAAAAGCTGGAATCAATAGGTACCCTCGCCGGGGGCATTGCCCACAATTTCAACAACATCCTGACTATGATACTTGGCAATATCAGCCTGGCCAGCATGGAAGCACAGGACGGCAGTGAACTGCAGAAAAGCCTGGAACAGGCGGAAAAGGCATCGCTAAGGGCCAAGGATTTGACCCTGCAACTGCTGACCTTCTCCAAGGGCGGGGCGCCGGTTAAGACATTAGGCTCCTTAACGGAACTGCTGAAGGATACCGCCAGCTCTGCCCTGGGCGATTCCAATGTAAAATGCCGGTTCTCCATCCCCGACGGCCTGTGGCAGGCCGAGATTGATGCAAGGCAGGTAAGCCAGGTCATCTATAACTTAGTCATCAACGCCCAGCAGGCCATGCCCGCAGGTGGAACCATAGAGCTCCTCGCCGAAAATATAGCCCTCAGCAAAACGCAGGGTCCGGGAAAGGGGATGCCTATCCAGGCAGGGAACTACATCAGGATCGCCGTAACCGACCACGGTACAGGGATACCTGCAGAGCACCTGAAAAAGATATTCGACCCATTTTTCACAACTAAAATAAATGCCCATGGGTTGGGAGTGGCCACCTCCTTCTCCATAGCGCGACAGCACGGTGGCCATCTGAGCGTGGAATCGAAGGTAGGCTCGGGCTCGACCTTTTACCTCTACCTGCCCGCCTCCGCACCAAAACAGGCTAAGAAAAAGGCCATCAAAGCAGCGGTCAAGGCCAGGATACTGGTGATGGATGACGAGCAGGGGGTAAGGGAGGTAGCCGGCCGCATGCTCAAGCACATAGGCTATGCGGATGTCGAGTGTGCCGCCGACGGCGCTGAGGCCGTTAAGCTGTATAAAGCGGCCATGGAAGCTGGCAATCCCTTTAGCGTGGCCATCCTGGACCTGACCATACCCGGGGGCATGGGTGGCGAGGTGACCATCAAAAAGCTGCTCAAGATAGACCCCGGGGTAAAGGCCATTATTTCCAGCGGGTATATCGATGACCCGGTTATGGCTGATTACAGTGAATATGGGTTCAGCGGTATGGTTGCCAAGCCCTATACCCTCGATGAACTTAGAAAATCAGTGCAGGATGTGATAGGATAGATTGGCCTGGGTATAGCCGTAGATAAGGAGGTCCTCATGGAGGCAAAGGGCATGAAGGTACTGCTCCTGGAAAATGACGCGTCTCATGCGGAAGCCATCCGCTGCGCGCTGCAATCATCAGATGCTCATTTTATAGTCCGGGTAGCCTGTTCCCTGCGCGAATACCGTGACAGCGTGGCTGCAGGTCCACCGGATATCGCACTGCTGAATATGGTAGTGCCCGGCGGCCGCTCCCTGGAACTGGTATCTTCTCCGCCGGAAGCAAATCCTTTCCCGATACTGATGATGGCCAGCTATGGAGATGAGAAGACCGCTGTGGAAGCAATGAAGGCGGGGGCACTTGATTATGTGGTCAAGTCACCGCAGGCCTTTGCTGTTATGCCGCGCATACTGAGCCGTGCCCTGGACCGCTGGCAACTGCTCCAGGAACGCAGGCAAGCAGAGGAGGCACGGCGTGTGAGCGAGCAGGACTTCCATCTGCTGGCTGCTTACCATAAGCAGCTCAACGATATTTCCATTTCGTTTATAGAGGCAACTGACCTGCAAAACCTGTTCGATAGAATTACAGAAACATTCCGTATTCTAACAGGAGCTATTGCCTCTTCTTTTTCAGTTTACAACCAGGAGGCGCGGGACTTGAAAGTCGTATCACTTTCGACCGACCCGCTATCAAGGGATAAAGTAAGCTCCATCTTTGGACCCGGGATGTTTGAAATGCGCCTGCCGGTCAGCGCAGAGGTTATGCAGCAAATGCTCAGCCAGGTTATTAGAAGACCAAAGGACCTGTATGAACTTTCATTCGCGGCAATACCACCGGACATCTCTGATGCAGTCATGGACGCTGTCGGTTGCCGGCAGATAGTTGCCCTCGCTATTAACTATGCTGAAGAACTGGTCGGCACATGCATAGCATATTTGCCGGGAAATCAGCCGGTAGTGCCAGACGACGCCTTAAAAACCTACTCATACGTA
>CAIYTC010000271.1 GCA_903929005.1 uncultured Dehalococcoidia bacterium
CATGAGACGACGCTCAACGAGGTCGTCCAGGATCCGGTGCAAAGCTGTATCACTGATATTCCCATTGCCCGGCTGTTTTCTGATTTCTCCGGCTATAAATGAGAATGAGCGTTTGGAATCGCAAGCTATATAGGCAATGGCAGCCTCTCCTTCCAGATTTATTAATGAGCCCGAGGAGCACGGCCGGGTATCGTAAATAGTCAGCCTCCCACCACTTTTCCGCTCAAAAGCAAGCAAGGGTGGCTCCCCCTCTGACCAGTATTTCACCCAGGTCTCTGTCGCTTTGATCAATGGACGGGCATACTTATCGATGTTCTTCTTGCCGTCAAAATCGGCGTTGAAACAATAAGCTAATTCGTCCAAATCATTTTGTTGGAAGGGGTAAATTGCCCGGTACTCCTGAGAGGCCCTGATATTATATAATCCCCACTGCTCAGGATCGGTAATGAGAGGGCTGAATCGTTGCAGCCGGACAGAGGTGACTAACATAGGCGGAAATAAATGGGCCAGTGATGGGATTACGTTAGCCATCCGGTAATATGCTTCAACTTGCTCACCCGGAAATCCATAGAGTATATTCCACTTGGGAGTTATCCCGTACTCCCGGGCCCATTTGAGCAGTTGTACATTTTGCAGAAGCGTTGTCCCTTTATCCATATACTTCAATAGCTCACTGTCCAGGCTTTCAATTCCGGGCTGAAACTCATTCGCTCCAGCGGATTTGAGTGTGCTTACCTGCTGTCGGCTCAAATTGGGTTTGATTTGAAAGAAGAGATTTACTTTTCTATTCCACTTAGAGATGGCAGGCAGGACAGTTTCAAAGTATTGCATACTTAGAATACAGTCAGTAAAGTGTATGCTGTTTATGCCGTAGCGCTCGACCATTGCGGTGATTTCGGCATAACTGCGTTCCGGACTCTTGCAATGATAGGTCAGTCCCAGCGAATTGACGCCACAGAAAACACAGTTGTGTTTCTCCCCCCACCAGCACCCACGTGAAAGCTCTATCAGCATATTTACTGAAGTTAAGTCATATTTATATCTTTCAAGGGTAGCCAGGTAATCATCAAAATCAGGGTAAGGCAGGTTGTCCAGCGCATCAGCTTGTGCCTGTCCTTGCTTGATAACAACGCCATTTTGCCTGTAGGCAACACCCGGTATATTTTCCGGCATTTCACCAGCAATGTATTTTTTAATAGCGGCGGGGAACGATAACTCAGAATATCCCATAAAGACCCAATCAACAAAGGGAAACAGCCTGAGTGTTGCCTGCCCCATAATATCAAGGCAATTAACTCCTCCGAAAGCGATAATTTTATCCGGCCAGAGCCGTTTAATATTTTTAGCCAGGGCAAGTGATGCTACGTGTTGCGAAGCCATCGAGGAAAAACCGATAACACTGTAGCTATCCCAGTTTATCGTTCCCAAGCACCATTCTATGAAGGAGTGTGCCTTTGGACGCATTAACTGCAGTTTTTCACGAATAAATGGTATATCTAATTCAGACCCTCCGGGTGAGTCACTATCCAATTTAGGGCTGGTTCCTGCTTCATATGACGGCGCCAGTTCTCCAAAGAGTTCTTCACTAAATACCCATTCTCCTACTATAGGCCTTGCGTTGCCCGCCCTGTATGTATCATTGTCGTTGACAAAGGCCGCGAAATCAAGGCTAAAATAACGTACATCACAGGCTATCCCTTCCCTTTGCAGAACCGGCTTCAATAAGCTCAATGCCGGTGAGGGCAGATTTACCTCGGCAAACGGCATACATATGAGGAGAACAGATTTTTGCATTAATACCTGGCTTCGGTGGCTATTGCCGACTTGTGCCGGGAAAGATTTATTTAAAAGGCAGGCGCTTAACAGGGCGAGCCAAACATCTTCGACTCGCGCAGACCCGCTTTCTCAAGCACATCTTTTCTCTTCTTCATCTCATCCAGTTGCTCCGCTGTAAAAGTAATGCCGAGGGTGGCTGCTGCTTTTGCAGGATCTGCCTGAAAAGCCTTCCGGAATGCGTCGTCCTCGATAGCCTTTATTCCTATCTTTTTTAATTCAGCCTCAGTTGCCATCACGATCCCCCTTATTTATTAGTACTTCGTATTATAATATGGCCATCATCTTCGACTCGCGCAGGCCCGCTTTCTCAAGCACCTCTTTTCTCTTCTTTATTTCATCCAGTTGCTCTTGTGTAAAGGAAATACCCAGCGTAGCTGCCGCTTTTACCGGGTCCGCTTTAAAATCCTTACGGAACGTATCGTCCTCGATAGCCTTGATCCCTAATTTTTTCAATTCAGCTTCAGTTGCCATCATAACCTCCCTTAATAAAAACTATTTCTATCTGTCAAATTCTATACAATAGGATATCCGAGTATCTTCGACTCGCGCAGACCTGCTTTCTCAAGCACATCCTTTCTCATCTTTAGCTCAGCCAGTTGCTCCGGTGTAAAAGTAATACCCAGCGTAGCCGCCGCCTTTACCGGGTCTACTTTCAAAGCATCGCGGAATGTATCGTCCTCGATAGCCTTAATCCCAATCTTTTTCAATTCAGCTTCAGTTGCCATCATAACATCCCTTAATAAAAACTATCTCGATCTATTAAATTCTAAGTATACGGATACCCGAACATCTTCGATTCTCGCAACCCCGCTTTCTCAAGCACATCCCTTCTCTTCTTTAGCTCAGCCAGTTGCTCGGGAGTAAAGGTAATGCCGAGCGTTGCTGCAGCCTTTACCGGATCTGCTTTAAATAACTTGCGAAATGAATCATCCTCGATAGACTTGATCCCAATCTTTTTCAATTCAGCTTCAGTTGCCATCATAACCTCCTTTCTTATCACATTAACTCTACAAAAACGTACGGACATGAAGCAAGATATTATTAGTTTCAAATGCCAGTTATTTACACCTCCTTAACCCGCGACTCTAAGAGACTTTCAATTGTTTTGGCTCGCTTCGACCACAGCATCAATAGACGTATTATAACAAAGATCACCATTGATGCCACCATTACACTAACTATCTCCAGTGTCAATGCAGGATGCAATAAGGCCCCTTGAAACAGGGACTCAACAGTTGTCAACCAGAAATGTAAACCTAAATACAGTGTAAACGCTACACCCGCAATAAATATAAGTCCGTACGTAAAGAAGATGAAGTCGTTCTTGGCCCAACGTTCGTGCCTGATCAATTTTTGCCACATCTCTGATCTAATAAAGTTCAGTGATAAAGTCCTCAAACGTGGCATTTCTAGATAATCCTGGATGATATAGTGCCCGTCCGTCTCGGCGATCGGAAGCA
>CAIYTC010000272.1 GCA_903929005.1 uncultured Dehalococcoidia bacterium
AGTGGCGTAATGCCCTCAGATTGCTTCGCTTCGCTCGCAATGACATTTTTGGGGTGGGATCCCTTTCACCCTGTCATTGCGAGCCCGAAGGGCGCGGCAATCTGTCCGTTAGTGGCGTAATGCCCTCAGATTGCTTCGCTTCGCTCGCAATGACATTTTTGGGGCGGGCTCCTTGCAACATGACGTTTTTGTGTTGTCGTTGCGGGCGGACATGAATGTCCGCCCCTACGAATACGTCGTCAATGACGTTTTTGGGCGACTCCGCCTTATAAAAATAATGGCACCTTATCGACAGGAGCCGTTCATAAGATCGGCTTCAGAGTCAGCTCTGCCTGCTTCTGCGCCTCAATGTCAGCCCGGTTAAACAGCAAGGTGTGATATTCCACATTCAGCCATTTGGGGATCATGTCGTCGTAGTGCCTGCTAAAGACCAGGCCGCTCTGGCCGGTAGAGTGCATGGCCAGGGATTTATCCGGGTTGCTCCAGTCGATGATCTGCCGGTAGCTCGGTATCGCCACCACAGCATACGGATTACTGTAGTCAAAAGCTGCCACATTGACCGTGTAACGGGAACCCGGCGTGGGGACAGGTCCCCGGCTGAATATGGAATCGAGCACGGGTATCCTGCCTAAAACGTGTTTGAATTGGGTGCTATGCAATGACCCCCATTTCCACTTCTCCTGGTAAGCGCCGAATTTGTTGGTCATTTCATCCAGCGCATCATCAAGACTTTGCTTGACGATATCTTCCCTTGTCTCCTTCACGCTTGTATTAATATTGTCAAACCACGGGCTGTTGCTGTCCTTCAGGATGCCCGTCATGAAGACGGCATGTACGTCCCCCGATCCGCCCATAGCCCTCAGGTAATCGCTAAACAGCTTTCCCCCCAGTTCATCTTCCAGCGTATTCTTGAGCAGCTTTACATAGAAAACATGAAAAATAGCCGGCGCAGGGTCATCCGCGCGGTCGTTGAAATCCCAGGCTGTTAATATCTCCAGCGCCTGTTTTTCCTGGCTGTTACGCGCTGAGACATTGAGCAAATACGGTGTAAAAATGCTGGCCGGGATGTCGTAAATATCAGCCTGGATATCCCGGAAATCCTCAACCGACAGCTTATCCTTTGACTTGAGCAGGTCGGTGATACGCTGCGCACGGTAGGGCGGTGACCAGTCGTAGGTCATAAAATACGAGTAGTTATCGGAAACCACTTTATTATTCGCTGTAACTATAAAATGGGTGGACGGGTTCAGCACGCCGGGCAGCTCCTTGTAAGGTATATTGCCCGTCCAGTCATAATCTCCCGTCCAACCGGGAACGGGCACGGTGCCCAAACCTTTCTTGCGTATGGGTATCAGCCCGGTTGACTGGTAGCCTATATTGCCGTCCTTATCCGCGTAAACTATATTCTGGCTGGGCGCGTCCCAGTACTGCAGGGCGTCATGGAACTCCCCCCAATTGCCCGCTTTATCCAGGTAATAAACGCTCTCGAGCAAACGGCTGTTGCCATAACCCGCCCATTGCAGCGCCAGCGGCTGTTCCAGCCCCTTGACAACGTTGTCCATCAGCGGCCCGTGCCGCGTAATCCTGACCTGCAATTTCTCCGCTTCGCCGCGGCCGCTTACCTTTATTGGTTCTTCGATCACCTGCAGGTCTTTCCATTCCCCTTTGTATTCGTATTGCAGGCTGTTGGCCGGGTTAAGTTTTTCGATGAAAAGGTCCTGCGTGTCGGCCGGCAGGTTGGTGATGCCCCAGGATATATCGCGGTTGCGGCCGATGTTGATGAGCGGGCAGCCCGGCAGCGATACCCCAACCACTTCGAACCCGGCGCCATGCAGGCCCGTTTCATACCAGATGGAGGGCATCATCACAGAGAGATGCGGGTCGTTGGCCAGCAGGGGCTTGCCCGTAACCGTCTTCTGCCCATCAACCACCCAGTTATTGCTTCCCAGGCAATCTGAACCTTGATACAACCCGGATGCAACCTCCTCACCCAACGTGCAGGCCATCAGCTCGGGTGGCACGACCAGCGGGCCGGTTTGCGGGTAAGGGGTCAGCAGTTGCCCGGCCTTCTCCTCGCCGAGCTTCTGTACCAGCCGGCCGCGCGTCAACTCCACTTCCCAGTTCTTGCCCAGCTCCCAGGCTATTAATTCAGAAACTGTCAGCGAATCGGTTGGGTCCCAATCAGCGGGCTTAAAACCCAGGATGGTGAACTCCAGCGGCAGATTATCCTTATTGGCGCTGATAAATGCATTTACGCCTTTGCAATAAGACTGCAGGACACCCTGCATGGCCGGATTGAGTGATATATAAGAGGCGGCGGCGCAGCGCCTCAGGCCAACCGCACGGGAAAACTTATCCAGGTCGAGAGTTGACTCGCCGAACACCTCGGAAAGCGTCCCGCTGCCCATGCGGCGGTGCAGTTCCATCTGCCACAGGCGGTCCTGTGCCTGCACATATCCCTGCGCAAAGAACAGGTCATCCTCATTCTCAGCATAAATATGCGGGACACCCCAGTTATCCCGGTAAATTCTTACTTCCGTCTTGAGGCCTTTAAGCTTCACCACACCATCAACGGGCGTAAAGCTCCTCTGAACAAGCACGACAGATACAGAGGTCAAAAGCAGCGCCAGCGCGAGTAAAACCGAAACGGCAATAATCAGGCCTTTACGCAACAGGTTGTCCACCTATCAGCACAGCGATGGCGATGCCAAAGCCGACACACCAAACGTTGATGAAAGCGTTTAATACCAGGTCAACCGTAGAGGTCATATATATGCCGTTCTGGATATTGAAGCTGAAGTCTACCAGTCCCAAAAATACCAGTGAGCCGGCCGCTACCAGCGACAGCTTGATGCCCCACGGCTTATTTAACATTAGCAGTATACCGGCCACCAGCAGCAGAATGGCCAGCAATCCATCCGGCAGCGGGAAGGAGTGCTCGTAGGCAAAATAACAGGGGGGTGCATTCTCAGGCGCCAGTCCTACTGTAAAAAAGGCCAGCCAGAACAGGCTAAGGCCCCCTGCTGTCACTATCTCCAGCGCGGAGATCAGCCTGCTATTAAATTGCTTTAACATGTTGGCCTCCCTATGGTTGCTTTGCGGATTATTTCGCCCGCCGGGCTTTCCTGGCCTGGGCATCGGTCACCAATTCGACCAGCCCCGGTAACAGCCTTTTCATTATATAAGTGAACCATCCATCCATGCTGGGTATGATGATGAACTCCTCCCTGGCCATACCCTTGAGCAGCGCTTGTGCCACCTCAGACGGTTGCATCACTCGGGCCGCCTGGGAGATAACTTGTGTCTCAGGCGGCTTGGTCTTGTTCTCCTCGGCAAATCCAGGGGTGTCGGTATCAAGCGGGCAGAGCACCGAGACCACGATTTTATACCTCTTGAGCTCGCTGCGCAGTGCTTCCGAGAAGCCCACTAACGCGAACTTGGCAGCCGCGTAGTCGGTATAGCCAAAGATGGCGATTAGGCCCACCAGAGAGGAAACGTTGACTATATATCCGCCACGCTCTTTCATCAATGGTACCAGGAAAGAGGTGGTATTCCACGCACCATACATATCAACCTTCAGCGTCTCATCGAATTGCTCATAGCTGATATCCTCGAAATAGCGCGGGATGGCCCGGCCGGCGCAGTTGACCAGCACGTCCGGCACGCCGTAGGCTGCGACCGCATTTACCAGAACCGACTTGACCTGCTCCCGGTTAGCCACGTCCATCGACAGGCAGGCATGCTTCTGCCCGGCGGCGCTGCCGGCAGCGTAAATCTCTTTCAGTGCCTCATCCAGCACCTGCTGCCGCCGTGCAAAAATGACAACGCTTGCCCCCTTTGCGGCCATCAATTTGGCAGTTGCCAGGCCCATGCCGGAGGAACCACCCGTGATATAAACAACTTTATCTTTATATCCTTTCATTTCCAACACCCCTTACTTTTGCTTTAGTGACGCGATATCCAGCGTCTTGAGCCACTGCATGGTTTGCCGGAACCCTTCCTGGTAGGTTATACGCGGCTTCCAGCCCAACTCCCGTTCAGCCTTGTCAATAGAAAACCTGAATCTCGAACCCAGGTTGGTGATGGTATAGGTAGTGAGCAAAGGGCGCATCTGGATGCGGAACAGTTTCCATATGAATTCCATCAACCTGGCCGCGGCCATGGCTGCCCAATACGGGATGTAGGTCTTGATGGGCGGCACACCCAGCGCTTCGGCTATTCCCGCGCAGAATTCCTCCAGGGTTGTCGACTCGCCGTCGTGCACCAGGTAGCCATTGCCGATGGCCCTTTCATCCTCGGAGATCAGCATCAGCAGGTCGACCAGGTTATCGATATAGGTGGGCCACACGATGGCGCCCTTACGCCAGAAGATCAGTTCCTTCTTGACGATGGCGTCGGCCAACAGTGGCACAAAGGTCTGGTCGCCCTCGCCGAACACCCACAGCGGGTAAACCATGGTCAGCGGCATACCCTGCTCCTCGTGGTACCTGCGCATGACCTTCTCGGCATCTATCTTGGAATCAGCATAGGGTTCGCCCCAGTATTGCAACGGCAGGCTTTCATCCATCACCACCGCTTCGCTCGTGCCGAATACGTCACAGGTGCTGATATCCACCAGGCGGGACACTTTCGCCTCAACAGCCGCCTTGCAGACGTTCCCGGCGCCGCCCACGGTTACCTCCCAGAACAGTTTCCTGGGCGCCCAGTCGGTAACCACCGCCGCAGTGTGGAAGATGATATCCACGTCCCCGACCGCGCTCCTGACCGCTGCATAATCGCGGATGTCGCCGTTGATTACTTCCACACCCTGCGCTTTCAACCCGGCCTCGCCGGCATCGCCCGGCAGCACCAGCGCGCGCACCCGGTTGCCCTTTGCCACGTTGGCCTTGACGATATGCTGCCCGATGAAGCCTGTCGCGCCCGTTATTAAAACCTTTTTCATTTCTCAACCTCTCACTATTATAAACGCGCACATATTATATAAAGGTAAGGCAAAACGCAAATAATGCTCAAATATACTTTTGTAAAACCCTGGCTATTGATTTTTTGCCGGATCTAATTCAAATGTCCCGCTTCCGAGGAATGAATTCCCTGCATTCCAATTGTGGGGGTGGGGGCTTTGATATCGTGGAGCAGCAGCGCCAGTATGAAGGCGATGGCAAAGAGTATGGCAATCGCGGTCATATTGAAGAGGAACACTATGGGCAGACCGCTTATCTGGCCGCCCAGCATCAAAATCCCGTTTGAGGTAGCCTCCGGCACAGGATGGGTCTTTTCGACCGCATAGGTCAGCCCGACCGGCATGGCCGAGATGAGGAAGAAACCGAAGACAAAACCGCACACGCCCAAAAGAACAATCGAGGAGAGAAACTGCAGGCAAAGGGAAAGCGGCGCCGCCACACCAGCCGCCAGGATCAGGAAGATCCTCCTTTTGTGGTACTTGTCGGACAGTGCAGACAGGATTACGGCCCCCAACAAGCCGCCGATCACCATCAGCCCGCCGACTATGCCCGCGGCGAGGGCAGGGTCGATGTCCAGCGGGCGACCCTTGAACAGGGTATCTATCTTGGTCAGGATAGCATTAAAAGCACCTACGCCTATTAAAAAGAGCCCCAGCAGGAAGATAAAGTCGCGGTTCTTGAAAAGCGCTTTCAAGCCGACAGTCATGCTGACCTTTTTCTCGGCTGCAATGGGATTGGGCGGCAGCGCGGGCTTGTCCTTTACAAATATAATGTGCAGGACCATGCCGATTAGTGAAGGGATCCCGTACAGTAACAGGATCATATCAATCCCCTGCCTGGGCGTACCGAGGTCCCGATAATGAGCAATGATAAAATCGGTGGCGAACATGACGATGGCAAAGCCAATGAACAGGGACATGGTTAATAGCCCCGATGCCAGAGCTTCTTCATTCTGCGGAAACCAGTTCGATGCCACCTTGGTAAAGGCATTGAGCAAGAACGGTTGAGCGATGGCACATCCGATCATGCAGGCGAGGAGCCAGCCATAATCCGGTGCAAAGAAACGGAGAAATCCGCATACACCCACCAGGACGACGCCGATCCCCACCCCTTTCTTCAACCCCCAGTTGTCAATACACCAGGCTGCGGGGAGGCAGAAGGGGATCCAGGCAAGCATGGCCAGTATAGCCAGCAGATCAATAAGGTCAACATTCCCGCCGGTATAAATGGCAGCCGCATCCCTGGCAATAGGAGCGAATGTCATCCACATGATCTGGGACATGGCGATGTTCAGCATGAAAACTCCCAACACGACCCAGCGGTAAGGGGATACTGATGAATTGATATTCTGCATAAAACCTCCTCTTAAAAAAAGGTGTGTCGATGCTTATACACATTCAACTGACGTTAAAGGTAATTATACGATCGAGTATTCCGCAAATCAAGTCAAGCCGAACCGGCAATAATCAGGCCCTTACGCAACAGGTTTTAATACGGTTGCTATGGAAAATAAAGCGGTTGCTTTACTTATTTAAGCGTACTAATAAACAATTTTGTTCAATTAGATTTCTTTTAATTTTGCCTAAACCTCTTAACCGCCACCTGCGTTCTATCAGTATAAAGAAAAAACACAGGAGCGCTAAAATGACAAAGAATAAGATAATAGAGCTGGTTAATAAGGATGGAAAATTGTTGGCTTTATTCAGCGGACTGCTGCTCGATGGCATATTGTTAATAGCCCTGGTTTTATACGTCGGCACGCGCTTCGCATTTTAACCTAGCGTCGTGGACTGAAAACACAAAGGAGGAAAACCATAAATGAGGAAAACTATAAAATACTTTATGGCGCTGGTACTGGTAATCACACTCTTTGCTAACACGTCTGGAATTGCACAGGCAGATGACGGGCAAAAAAGCAAGGACGGGCAAATCGGCATATGGACAAGGGTAGCGCAGGCGTTTAATACTACGGTGGAGAATGTTAGAAATGTATTCATGCAGGCGCGAGGCGAGAATCGTGAAGAAATGACCTCTGGGAAACTGGATGCTCTGGTTACTGCGGGTAAAATAACACCGGAGCAGGATACCGAGTATAAAGCGTGGTTGGCGCTAAGGCCTGATGGTCCATTCGTTGATCAAAACAGGATGGAGAACTTGCTCAAGGAAGGCCAAATATCACAAGAGCAGTTTGATACCTGGAAAGTCTGGAACGCGACAAAACCGGATATACAGCTTCCCAAGCCGAGCGTACCCGGCAAAGATGCGACTGGGCCACAAGGCAATAAACTACGTCCTCCTCTGAGCGAGAATATGACCGCTAAACAACCTCCTACGGGCGAGAATCGTCAAGCCATAACCCCTGAAAAACTTGATGCTCTGGTTACTGCGGGCAAAATAACACTGGAGCAGGCTACCGAGTTAAAAGCGTGGATTGCACAGAAGCCTGATGGTCCCTTCGTTGATAAAAACACGATGGAGAAATTGCTCAAGGAAGGCAAAATAACACAGGAGCAGGTTGATGCCCGGGTGGCCTGGCGCGAGGCAAGGCCGGACGTACAACTCCCCAAGCCAATCAAACCTGGTGGAAATATACAGCTACCCAAACCGGGCAAACCTGGTGGTAACCGTCGTTAAATATAACAGCACTTAATACTTACGAGCAGTTAGCGCTATTAACTGAACCTGTAGCCAAGAAGATGAGGGAAATACTTCCCTCATCTTCACCTGTATTTTTTGTTCAATTAAATATTAGTCGCCATCAGGGGTTCAGTCCAGTTTTCTTATAATTTTTACCGATGTTCCATGCCTGGGCCAATCGTTTGCCGAGTTGCCAGTAGCCAGTATCATTCATGATAAAAAGAATCGGTTGCACCTTAGCGAAATCTACCACATTATCTGTCATATATTTATCTTCGCAATACGTTTCCATTATTTCACCGATAAATATATCGTGTCTGGGGAAATCAACTGTTTGAATGAGTTTGCACTCCATGTTGATGGGGCATTCCTTAATCATCGGAGCTGTCTCTAACCTACCATAGAAATTACTGAAAAGGCTGGCTTTGTCAACGGATTTTCCCGAAACCAAACCACAATAATCCGTTTCTTTAACCATCGCTACCGATGGAATGTTGACGCTGAATGTTCTATTTTCCTTTATACCGGCGTTGGTATGATGAATTTTATTCATTCCCAGGGATATCGTACCCAAATCCATAATACCGACATGCGCAATAGTAATATAGTTTGGGCCACCGTTAACATTTGCGCCTACAATAGTTGTAGGCATAGGATATAAACAGTTTTTTGCTCCCAGCGATATTTTCATGTTATCTCCTCCATTCAACCAAACATAGTTGCCTCAACGTTGCAACGGAAATATAAATTGACTAATTATACCGCTTGTAAACAGGCTGAATGCCCCGATGAAGCAGAAAGTGGATAGTACCAGGACAATGATGGCTATAATAAGGGACACCTTGTCCTTGTTTTTGATTGCAGGTTGTAAAAACCAGACACTCAGCGGTATCAGCAAGACACCGATAACGATGCAGACCACTCCGAGGACGTTACTAACTGTTTTTATAATATCCGTCTGCAAGACATTATTTCCAATACTTAAAGAATGTTTTGTAAACCAACCAGGCCCAGCTCGCAATAAAAATGGCCCACACTATTGGCATATACGTTGAGAAAAAAGTATAAAAATATACACCAAAAATTATGCCCACGGAAAATAAGCAGAGCTTAAACAAGCCAAAATCCCAAACAGTGTATTTTTTAGCTGCATTCATAGCTTTGTTAACAAAATTATTCATGGCAATAGGCTCCTTTTGGGCATATTTTAATGCGACTTCCTGCGCCGGCTAAGATTACGTCTTGAAGTTTATTTCGGCAGCTTTGCCGTCCGGCTTCAGGGTTTAAGGCCAGGGGAGCACTTTGGGACCGAGGTGGAGTTCTTTCATGCCCGCTTCTTTAAGTGCCGTTAGTGTTGTCTTGAGCTGTCTCTGCTGCTCCGCGCTCAACCTGGCAAGGACGTGCGTTGTGCCTGACTTCTTCATGGCCTGCTTGAGGGCATTTTCGCCCCTGGCGGTCAGGGTAATGCGGATAAGGTTCTTGCGCTCCATATTCTTGGTCCTCTTGAGGAGGCCATGCTTTTCCATGCGTATGAGGATGCCGGATATGGAATGTGGCTCGCGCAGCAGCATCCTGGTGATTTTGGCCGGTGTGACATCCTTACCCATAGCTTCCACCAGGAAGAGGATCTCCGCGGCGGTTGCCGACAGGTTCTGGGGCAAAAGCTCCCTTTCCCTGATTTTGACGAAAAGATCTGCGACCTGCAGTAAGGACGTCAGAAGTGTGTAATCTTTGTCCGCTTTAATTTGTTGTGCCATACAATTTACCTCCGCGTAATTTAATTCATTAATATTAACGGTTATTATCCGTCATCGCCATCGCTCATAAGAGTATACCTTAACCGTACAACTGTCAAAACCCCCTCCGCCAGCACCTGACCCCCGGGAAGCCAATACTCACCCATTGTCACCCTTAATTCGTATCTGTGGGTGACATTGGTATCAATATTTCAGGGGCTAAGGCCTGGCGAGTGCTTTGGGACTGAGGTTGAATTCCTTCATGCCCGCTTCTTTAAGGACGTTCTGCGACTGCTTGAAAGATAACTTCGATACACTTTCCAGACAGTGAAACCCTTAGTCCGGCGTCGCCTACCGTGGTCCCAGTTCTGCATGCACTTTCTTAAGCCAATCGGCGATGGGGATTTTCTGGGGGCAGGCTTCCTCGCATTCCCCGCATTCTGTGCACTGGTCTGCGCGCCGGCTTTCCTTCAGCGCAATCGGGAACCGGTAGTAAAAGCGCGCCTTCTGGATTTCATCGTGCATAATGCCGTTGTTGTAAAACTCGAAGATGCGCGGGATCTCCACCCCCTGGCTGCAGGGAAGGCAGTAACCGCAGTTGGTACATGGAATGGGGCTGAGCTTTTTGAACGCATCACTGACCCGTGCGATAAGTTTGAGCTCAGCCGGTGTCAGCGCTCCCGGCCCGGACCTGTCCGCTATGGTAAGGTTTTCTTGGACCTGGTCAAAGGCGCTCATGCCGCTGAGTACCACCGATACTTCTGGGTGGTTCCAGGCCCAGAGCAGCGCCCATTCGGCAGGGCTGCGTTGGTGCTCCGCCTCGTCCCATATCCTGCCCACGCTCTGCGGCGGCTGCTTGGCCAGGCTGCCGCCCCTTAATGGCTCCATGACCACCACACCCAGGCCTTTGGCGGCCGCGTACTGGACGCCCTTCGTACCTGCCTGGAAGTCCGTATCCATGTAGTTGTATTGCACCTGGCAGAAGGTCCAATTATCATAGGCGTCCACGATCTCTTTGAAGAGGTTAAATTCATCGTGGAAGGAGAACCCCAGCCGGCCGATCCGCCCATCCACCATGGCCTTCTCTGCCCACTGGAATACCTTGAGGTCACGCAGCTTCGGCCAGTAGTCTTTATTGAGTCCGTGCAGGAGGTAGAAATCGATGACGCCCGTCTGGAGGCGCTCGAGCTGTTCATCCAGGTATTTGTCGAAGTCGGCCACCGTCTGAATAGCCCACGAGGGCAACTTGGTGGCTATCCTGACCTTTTGGCGGTAGCCGTCCTGCAGTGCCTTGCCCACCACCACCTCACTGCGGCCGGCGTGGTAAGGATAAGCGGTGTCAACGTAATTGACGCCATTATCAATGGCATAGCGGAGCATCCTGATGGACTCGGATTCGTCAACGTCCGCCGGGTTGGGCGATGTTTGAGGGAGGCGCATGGCGCCGAAGCCGAGGGCCGACACCTCCCACTCAATTTTGTTGCCCAGGGGACGGTATTTCATGTTTTGAGTTTAATGATATTCTCGGGTCAGGGAGAATGCAAGGCAGGGTATCAGCATGACTGTCAAATGAAGCTTGAGGGCAGGTTTAAGCCTGTATCCTTTCAAAGAGATAGCTGCCGGCGCCCAGAAATATCACTGCTACAACGATAATTACAATCAGGTCTACGCCCATTCCGAAGTTACCGCTGCCGATCAGCGCCTCCCTCAATCCGTCCACGCCATAGGTAAGCGGATCGATTCTGGTAATCACGTCGAGCGCTGCAGGCAAATTTTTCAGCGGAAACAGTGCGCCTGAGAGGAAAAAAATCGGCATGACCAGGAAGTTCATTATCAACTGGAATCCCTGCATATCTTCGATCATCGACGCAATTGCTATGCCCACTGAAGTAAAAAGCAGGGCCACCAGAAAGATGAACAACGCTGCGGCCAACAGCATTAGAGGGTCGTGGAATTTAAACCCTACAAAGAGGGAGAGTATAAAAACAATCACACCTTGAAATGAGGCAACTGTTGCTCCGCCCACCGCCTTGCCGAGCATGATTTGCCATCTTGGTACGGGCGCGACCATCGTCTCCTTAAGGAAACCGAATTGCCTGTCCCAGATAAGGTCGATCCCTGAGAAGACTGCCGTAAAGAGAACGCTCATCATAATGACTCCCGGTGCCAGAAACTGTATATAATTCCCCTGCCCGGCCTGCTGGTAAATTGATCCAAAGCCAAATCCAAACACCAGTAAAAACAGCAAAGGTTGCCCGAGTGCCCCAATGATACGCGATTTAGCGCGAAAATATTTCTTAATTTGTCTGAGCCACAGTATGTAAATTGTACTCATTTAATGACGCCTCCACATTCTGATCATCGACCGCATAAGGTCAGTGCCGTTGACCTGTTCTTCTCTAATCGTATTTCCGGTGATTGCAATAAATGCTTCCTCCAGCGAATTTGTGTTGGTCTGCTTTTCAAGGTCGTTAGCGCTACCCATGGCAACAATTTTGCCGTGATCGATAATGGCTATCCTCTGGGCAACTTTCTCCGCTTCTTCCATGTAATGTGTTGTAAAAAAGACCGTCATGTCTTCCTTTTGGCTGATACCCTTCAGGTAGCTCCAGATGTGGCTCCTGGTCTGCGGGTCTAAGCCAAGTGTCGGCACATCCAGAAACATTATCCTGGGCTGATGGAGCAAGCCCCGTGCCACCTCCAACCGCCGTTTCATGCCTCCCGAAAAGGTCTTTACCATATCATTTTTGCGATCCCAGAGCTCTACGAAACGCAGCAACTCCTCTACTCTTCTTTTTCTGATTTCCTTGGGCACTTTAAATAGCACGGCGTGATACTGCATGTTTTCCAGCGCCGTCAGGTCGCTGTCCAAGCTCGGATCTTGAAAAACAATGCCGAAGGACATCCTGACCGCGTCCTTATTCTTGGCCGGGTCGCTGCCGTTTATCATCACTTTCCCCCTGGTCGGCTGCAGCAAGGTAGTTAGCATTTTGATAGTAGTCGATTTGCCGGCGCCGTTGGGGCCCAGAAATGCAAATATCTCGCCTCGCCTGACGTCAAAAGAAATATTGTCGACAGCCACAAAATCCTTGAACTTTTTGGTAAGTCCTGAAACAGAAATAATGTTTGTATCTGTTAGATTAGAAACCATGTATCTTTACTCCCCATGCCGGTGAGACCCGACGCTGATCTTGTCTAAAAGTATTATGAGTGTGCTGATTTCTTCATCACTCAACGCATCAAATGTTCGACTTACCCTCGCAAAATAATTCAACTTAAATTCTCCAAGATTGTTTATGGCTGATCTGGTGAGTTTCACACGCAGCAATCGCCTGTCATTTGAATCTTCATCACGCCTTACCAGGTTCTTTTCGACCAGGGCGTCAATAAACTGGGTGACTGCCCCGGACGTCACATTTAGCATTTCAGCCAACTCTTTCACTGAAACGCCTGCTTGCTTGCGCGCCAGATAAAAAAGGATACGTATCTGCTGGCCGCCAACTTTAGCTTCTCCGAAGGGAAAATCGCTGGCGGCGTACATGCCCCTCATTATCGAGCCCATTTTCTCTATGACGGACTTTAGAAGTTCTTGCCTCACGGTGTTCATTAGCGTATCCATCCACTTAGACTAAATACTTTAGTTACTTATTATATTAACTACTTAACTAATATCGTGCAAATTGCTATCGGATTTGCAGTTATACTGCTTCCCATTAAAACATTTAGCGTTTTGTACGTTTAGCGATAGGGCCGAAGTTAGCAGGATATTCAACGGCTCGGGGACTCAGGCCCGCGTCCCAGGTACTCCGCCAGGAAAGCTCTTACGGCCTGGTGGTCATACTGACTAAGCTTAAGCATCTTATCCCAGGCGGTAAGTATAAAAGGATATTTAAAATCTGCGTCTGGAACTGCGACAATCCCCACTTCAGAATCACTGTTTGCCTGTATAAATGCTCTTAAGCTCTTCTCTATTTCAGGTGAAAGTTGAGCCGGATCATAGTAGATAACGGCTGAGCCATGCTCCAGGCTGTGCACCAGGTACCCGAATGCGGGCCGTGTAGTATAGAACCCTGGCGCCGTAGGATCCGGGAAATGCGGCCCTGACGCTGGCGGCATCGTTTGGTATTCGACCGCGTGGTCTGGCCATATATGATCACGCCCTTCATCAGAAGGAGATATAACACCCGTGAGGAAAGTTGCATCACCGTGCGCCGGCAACTTCACATCTTCTAAGGCAGCTTGAGATGGGGATGTATTATTCAGGCAGGCTAATGCTGAACCTGCAGCAATTGTGAATAAAAAGAGGACTGCGCAAATAGTAAGCCCGGACCACATGTGCCGGCTGCTCTTGTGTGGTTTATCGAATACTGCCATAATTACCTCCCGATTTCCGGTTGTGCTTTTAATATTAGCATAGCCAAATGCGAACATGCGGGCACAACTCTCAACAAATTCCACCGAAAACTCTTTGGAAACTTCAGCGCAGCATGGCGCCTTGCTGCATAGTGCCAACCAGAGTAAGGCGGCTTGGCTCAGGTTTTGTGCCCGGAGCAACTCTAACAGCTATGGCAAATGATGAATGAGTTTTGTATTTGTTTAGGATTTAGTATTTAGATACATAGAATTTATCTTCCGTAGGGGCGTTCCTTCAGGTGCGCCCGCTCTTCATGCGCCCGGTTCGGCGGGCGGGTTTGAAAACCCGCCCCTACGTTTTAACACTGTCATTGCGAGGCCGCAGCAGCGGCCGCGGCAATCCCATTGCAATGCACAATTCCTTCGATCATTAGATTGCTTCGCTTCGCTCGCAACGACAGGTGTTAAATCTAACCTATCACATCCTGCACGGCTTTTCTAAGTTCCTCGAGGGTATAGGGCTTGGCCACCATGCCACTGAACCCGTAGGCACTAAACTCGGCCATAACCGGGTCATCGATAT
>CAIYTC010000273.1 GCA_903929005.1 uncultured Dehalococcoidia bacterium
CCGCCTTTGGAGAAGGTCAGCAGTTGTTTGGTGAGGTCCTTGGCCCGCAGCGATGCCTTCTCCGCCTGTTCCAGGCTGTCCTGCAGTTCACTGCCGGGGGCTGCCTCCATACTGGCCAGGCTGATATTGCCCAGGATGGAGGTAAGGATGTTATTGAAATCGTGGGCGATGCCGCCGGCCAGCAAGCCGACGGATTCCAGCTTGGCCACCCGCTGTTGTTCCTCTTCCAGGCGCTTGCGGTCGGTGACGTCGCGGCTGACAGACTTGAAACCAACGGTCTCGCCCTGCCCGTTCATCCGAATATCAATGGAAGACTCCGCAAATAATATGCCGCCATCCTTGCTTATGATCCTGTGAGGATACCCTTTATTCGGCTCTCCGCTTTTGAATACGCTGTTAAAGGCAATGAACATAGCCCTTTTTTCATCCTCGGGTACTATAAAGCTAAAACTCTTTCCGATCAGCTCTTCCCGCGCATACCCGAGGTGGCGGCAGGTAGATTCATTGACGAAGGTGAAGTTTCCTGCCAGGTCTACTTCATAATAGGGGTCATACATCTGCTCCAGTATGGACCTGAATTGCTCCTCGCTTTTCCGCAGCGCCTCCTCCGCCCTCTTGATCCTCAGCGCCTCTTCAAAGGCTACAGATAATGCTTCAAGGGCTTCCTGGTCATGATTATCATAACCGCCCGCCTTATTGGCCAGAGCTATCATACCGATGGTCTGTCCCGCATGCTTCAGCGGTACGCCCAGGAAAGAGGTTAATTCGGGATGGCCAGGTGGAAGACCAACGCTGTCAGGATGGCTGACAGGATTATTTGTTATTAGTGATTTGCCATCTTTAAGCACCCTGCCCCAGATACCGCGGATTTGCATATCCACGATCATCTTTGTTGCCTGTGATTCGGGCATTCTGCAGGATGCCCAACCCGGATTGCTTAGCGCAATTGTGTCCAGATGGCCTGCTATGTTCACTTCTCCTACCCAGCCGAATTTGCTGCCGGAGAGTTCCTGGGCAACGGAGAGACAGACGGAGGCTACTTCCACATCGCTGTCACAGCGCAGCGTTTCTGCAAAGACGCGGTTGATAGCGTATAGTACGGTGCTCTGCTTTAAGGTTTTCTCTTCCAACTGCTTGCGCCCGGTGATATCAACTAATCCTGCATAGAGTTTTAGACGTCCGTCAGCTTCAGTTTCTGCAATGCACTCAGCATGGGAATCGAGCCATCTAATAGTGCCGTCCTTGCGGCGGATGCGCAGTTGGCAGGAAGCTGATTGCCCTGGCGACAGTCCAATGACATGCTCTTCAAAAAGTGGGATATCCTCCTCGACTACCAAGAAGCGCCAGCAGGATTGCGCTTTAATCTCATCAATGGTATAACCAGTTATCTGTACCGTGGCGCCTGCCATCCATCCTATGGCGAAACCGCCCTCCTTATCAGTTGAGCATGAATAAGATATGTCATTAGTTAAGGCAGAGATTTTACGGAAACGCGCCTCGCTCTCCCGTAGCGTCTCCTCCGCCTGTTTGTGCTCGGTCACATCGCGGCTGACAGTCCTGAAACCAATGATCCCACCCTGCTTATTCCTGCGAAGGCCTATGAAAGACTCCGCAAATAATATGCTGCCATCCTTGCGCAGAATACTGTGGGGATAACACTTATTCGGCTCTCCGCTCTTGAAAACAGCTTTAGAGGCAGCGAAGAGCCCCTTAATATCAACTTCAGGTACTGTAAGGCGGTAACTCTTGCCGATCAGTTCTTCCCGCGAATAACCGAATTTGCGGCAGGTAGATTCATTGAGGAAGGTGAAGTTCCCTGCCAGGTCTACTTCATAATAGTGGTCATACATCTGCTCCAGTATGCTCCGGTACCTTTCCTCGCTCTCCCGCAGTGTATCCTCCGCCTGCTTGCGCTCGGTGACATCACCTATACTTGATAGGATGCAGGTTTGGTTGTTAACCGTAACCAGGTTGGCTGAAAAAAGTCCGGTTAACATCTCCCCTGTCCTTTTGCGGAATTGATACTCCACCGCATGTACCTCACGTCCCTGCGCCAGTTCGCTGTCAACCGCCAGGCGGTCCTCCTTATTGACCCACAGTTGTAAATCAAGCGTGGTCTTCCCGATGATTTCAGAATATTGATATCCGCTTATATTCACAAAGCCATCATTGACTTCGAGGATTCTGCCGTCTGATCGCCTGGTAAGGGTAATTGCATACGGTGATGCACTAAAAGCCGTGGTAAATTTCTCCTCTTGGGATTTAACGTCTGCCAGCAAACGCCTGTTCACCATCAGGACCAGGCTGATGGTAAGGCAGATATTGAGTAAGATATGCCCGGTAATGGCCAGCGCGTTCACTACTCCAGAATTAAAGAAATCATTGCTCTGCTCAGGGATAATAATGGTCAGGACGATCCTGGCAAAGCTGAGTACGGCGTAACCTGCGAAGACTATGCCTGTGAGTCGTGTTGTCTGGCGCATGCCGGGGGCTACCCTGCGCAATAGGAGCCAGCAGCACTGGAAGGTATAGATCATTATCATCGCCGCTACAGCAATATCCCGGGCCGTCTGATTTAGTTGAACCAGGACGAAATAGGCGCTTACAGCAATGAAAACAGCCAACAGGACGTAGTTATGGATTTGCCGGCCCTTTACCCCGGTAAAGCGCTCCAGTCCCATGAAAATAATTAATGCTCCGGCCAGAAGCATGGTATTGGAACCAGTCATGGATATGAGGTCAGGTATGAGTCCGCGCAGTAACAGCAATACTGGCCCGGCTGCCTGCAGTGCCAGCCCAATCAGCCAGAAAGATATACCGGGGCGTCCCCGGTTTTGTCTCCAGATTACCGCCACAGCCCCTGTGTTTATAATATTGATGATGAGGTACAGGAGCATCAATGTCTTGATATCAGGCACCATCGGTTCTCCCCATTAGCTTAAGGTCAAATCCCTTTACTTTAACAGTCGTTCCCCGTTTCAATTCGCAACTGAGCGATTAGCATCCTTCATCGTCCTTGGTCATGATAATACCCCGTTGCCATGAGGCTGTCAAAGCACCATCCGAGTATTCGCGTCCTGCTGAACCGGCCTTATCCGTGGCTATATACCCAAAACCTTCTCTCAGAGCCACCTCTGCACGTTGCGTCCCCCTGAGAGCCGGCCTTGCCTCCATTTCTGTACTACCTGCAACGTTGATCCCGCCGGTTCCGGACCCTTTCAGCCGATCCGAGTTGTTCAGTCCAATATCCGTGAAAATATACTGTATAGATTAAATCAAATGAAGCAGGTGCAGTTTACCCCTGCCTCTGTGCGATGTCCTCTTAAACTATGCTTTGCCGATGCGGAACATCCTGGTTCCGCACATTGGGCAGACACCCTGGGTCCCAGGTTTGCCGTTCTTCATTGTGACGGCCCTGGTATTCTTCATTTCTCTCTTGGCCCTGCATTTCATACAATATGCTTCCATTAATGTACCTCCTATGTGTTTATGTTTAGAATAGCCGCTGGCTTGAAGCTGGTGAAACAGCTTCAGCATACGCCACTTTATCGTTTCATATCCGCCTATAACCTGACCTTGATACAAATACCACCCTGCCCCGGGGTATAATCTGCATGGTTACAGGTGGTTCAAAGTTTGACCACAGCTTGCTGCTGGACAACGGATCAGTCACTGCCAGTTTCAAGGGTTATACTCTGCTGCCCTCTGAAAATCAGCATCTGATTTGCTTTTTTCACCTATGGCACGATAGGCAAACCCACGGTTGTAGTAAGCCGTGACATAATTTGGGTCTATCAATATGGCCCGGGTGTAATCAGCAATGGCTTTGTTGTAGTCACGAAAGTTATCATAGGCAAACCCACGGTTGTTGTAAGCCCGTGCATATTCAGGGTCTATCTCTATGGCCTTTGTATAATCTGTTATAGCTTTGTCGTAGTAACCCTTTTGAGCATAGGCAAACCCGCGGTTATTGTAAGCCACGATATACTGCGGGTCGATGATTATCGCCTTGCTATATGCTGCAATTGCCTCGTCCCATTGTTCCAGCTTAACGAAACTATCACCTTGCACCACATGTTCCTTCGCCGGACTTACCCAACCCAAAGATAACAGCACGGTCGCCAGAATGACACAAATTGCCAGCGTAAGTGCTCCCTTGCTTTTCATAGTCTCCTCCCTGTAACAGTTGTTAACTGCATTCATAGACTATTATTGTCCATGAATCTGAAGGCATTGTAAATAGACTTTAAGTAACATATTTAATAGTACTAACGTCCTGCACCCCACAGACCCTGGCATCCCCCGGCTTAAATTAGCGCAATAGAGTTATTATAATAATCACTGCCCAGGGCTTTAATTAAAAAGGCACTTCAGGAGCAGAATCACGAACTGACAGCGCTGCCCATCGTCTATGTGATGCTCGAAGTGATTCATGATAGAAATGAAGCAGAAAGGAGTCCCCAGGGGCAATCGGAACGCCCGGAAGCACGGGTCTACAGCCAGGTTCTTGATGAAGCCCAAAAGTTGAAGGCATAGACGAGGAGATTGCCGTACAATACGTTAAGGTGCTTATATTTGTCAATGGGCATCAAGCCAGAGGATTGTCCTCAGGTGGACGCCGGGCAGGAAATAAAAAGCTCAGTGCCTCGTTATTAAAGCTTGCTCTGCAGCGCCCGGATGATCTCTTCGGCCTCGGCGACGGTGCGTTCGATCAGCTCTTTGCAGGTGGGCAAGTCGCGTATGCGGCCCACTACCTGCCCGAAAGGCACCACGCCGTTTTCAAGGTCGCCGTCGTCTAATATCTTGCCGAGTGCGTCGATGCCGATGGCCTGCTGGGCCAGCTCCTGGATGCCTCTTTTTTGCAGGCTTCCGAAAAGCAGTTTCCATATAGGCATATCAACCTGTTTCCTCAATGCCCAACCGGCTTTCAGCGCATCTATGTAGGACGTCTTGCTGTTGGCCATCTCAAGGGCGCGCTTGTTGGCGTACCAGCGCCCGGGCATGCCGTCGATGCCGGCGGAATAAAAGGTCTCTTCCATCTGCGTTTTCAGGGCGGTCTGCTTGATATTAGTATGCACGTCGCACTCCTGCGTGACCACGAAGCGGGTGCCCATGGCGATGGCGTCGGCGCCCAGCGCCAGGGCGGCGGCCAACCCGCGCCCGTCGCAGTAGCCGCCGGCTGAGATGATGGGTATCTTTACCTTGCTGGCTATCTGGGGAAGCAGCACCATGCCCCCGACGTCGCTGCCGTGAGCGGCGGCTTCATGGGCGGTAACGATGATGGCGTCGGCGCCCTGCTCGGCTGCCCTGATGGCATGCCGTTCCGTGGCTACCGTGGATATGACCTTGCCGCTGTAGGTATGCGCCTGCTTGATTATCCAGTCGCCTTTGCCCAGCGCGAAATTTATGATGGGCGCTTTCTCGGCCAGGGCAACCTCGGCATTCTCTTTGCCGTTGGGAAAGATGAGCGTGGCGTTGATGGCAAACGGCTTATCGGTCAAGGTTTTTATCTCCTGGATAATGCCTTTGAGCTGGTCGGGCGTATTGGCTACGCTGTTAAAGATACCGAGGCCGCCGGCATTGCAGACGGCCGCGACCAGCTTGGGCAGGCTGACAAAGGCCATGCCTGACAGCACTACCGGGTGCCGTATTCCAAAGAGTTCGGTTATTCTGGTTTTCACGGGTCAGGAACCTCCCTTATTTATTATCGTGGCTACCAAACGCTAATGTTCTCAAAAACGGCCTTTCTTGTCAAAGGCTGGCGCGGTTGTATCTGAACCCGTTGTTTTCGAGCGGGGCACGTGATATAATCGCTGAAATTTGCGGCATAAATAAGTAAAGGAGAAGATCGATGAAAACCAGGATGACCGAGCTTTTTGGCATTAAACACCCTATCATGTGCGGCGGCATGATGTGGCTGTGCAAACCCGACCTCTGCGCGGCAGTCAGCAACGCCGGCGCGCTGGGCAATATCACCGCGGCCAATTATGATACGGGCGCAGAACTGGCCCAGGCCATCAGGAAAACGCGGGAGATGACGGACAAGCCGTTCTCGGTGAACCTGTCGCTGCTGCCATCATTCAGGATTACCAGGGAGATGTATCTTGACTGGTTCGATGCCTGCCTGGCGGAAAAGGTCGCCGCCTTCGAGATATCGGGGGCGCCGGTGGATAAATTCTTCGGCCCCGACGCCATCAAGCGCGGGCACGACGCGGGCGTTAAATTCATCCACAAGGTCGGCTCGGTCAGGCACGCCATACACGCGGACCATGCCGGCTACGACGCCGTTATCGCGGCGGGCGTGGAGGAAGGCGGGCATCCCCTGACTGATGATGTGACCACCGTGGTGCTGACACCGCTGATGGCGGAAGCGGTGAAGATACCGGTCATCACAACGGGCGGCATGGCTGACGGGCGCACACTGGCCGCGGCTCTGGTGCTCGGCGCGGAAGGCGTGATGATGGCTTCCCGCTTCATGGCGACCACGGAATGCCAGATGAACCAGAAGGTCAAGGATGAACTGGTCAAGCGCAAGGAATTCGACACAGTGTTGTACGGCAAGACCATCGAACTGCAGGGGCGGGCGCTGAAAAACGCCTGGGTGAAGAAGGTGCAGGATATGGAAGCGAGGCATGCCAAGCTGGAAGAGATGGCGCCGCTGCTCTCCGGTTTGCGCCAGCAGACGGTCTGGGCCGACGGCAATATGGAAGATGCCCTGATGCCGGTCGGGCAATCTATCGGCCTTATCCACGATGTGGTTAGCTGCAAGGAAGTTGTGGAAAGGATGGTTAAGGAAGCCGAAAGGATACTCAAGGGTTCCACCCAACGGCTTAACATAAGCTAAGCTATATAAAGGCCATAAGAAAAGGGGAAGCGGTACACCGCTTCCCCTTTTTAGTATCGATTCAGTAGTAGGTTATCAGGCCAGCATGGCGGCGTTGCTCTTAATGACGGCCTCAGCCTCGGCCATGATGCGATCGATCAGTTCCGGCACGGTGGGCAGGTCGTTGCAGGCGCCGAGTATCTGCCCGGCGAAGAAGATGCCTTCCTTCAGGTTGCCGTCGTAGAGTGCCAGCCCGTGGCGGCGATAGCCGGCGGCCTGGCGCGCCTGCACCCAGAAAGGATGTTCGCTGTCGGCGCCCACCATGGTGAAGCTCATGCCGATAAACTGCGGCCAGCTGAGGTTGAGCAGCTGCTTGGTTTCGTAGGCGCCGCGGAAAGCGTCAACCAGCGGGAAACCGCCCCTGGCGATGCGCTCGGTGACCGCCGTCTTGAGGGCGCGGCCGCGCAAACCATCGAACTTGGTGCTGACAATTGTATCGTTCTCGTTAGACTTGAGGCACAGCTGTTTGAAGTTCTCGTGGACCATGCTCTCCTTAGTCATGGCGAAGCGCGTGCCCATGGAGATGGCGCTGGCCCCCAGCGCTAAAGCCGCTGCCAGGCCCTTGCCATCGCCGTAGCCGCCGGCCGATATAATGGGTATCTTGACCTTGCCGGCGACGATGGGCAGCATGACCAGCGTGGAAGCCTCCTCACCGTGGGCGGCGGCCTCTGTGCCGGTCACCACGATGGCATCGCAGCCCAGTTCGGCAGCCTTAAGGGCGTGCTTGACGAAGGCGGTCGTCCCGATGACCTTGCCGCCATAGGCGTGTACCTGGTCGATAAACCATGGTTTGCCCAGCGTGTAATTGATGACGGGCACCTTCTCCTCGACGGCCACCTGGATGGTGTCGCGGGCTACCTGGCCGAGGATGAGCAACTGGTTGATGCCGAACGGTTTGTCGGTGAGCTTGCGGATCTCCTGTATCATCTTACGGGTCTCTTCGGGCGTGCAGCGGGCCGTGGCAAAGATACCCAGGCCGCCCGCGTTGCAGACAGCAGCCACCAACTCGGGTGTGGTTATCCAGTTCATGCCGGCCAGCATAATCGGATGCCTGACGCCGAAAAGTTCGGTCATGCGGGTTTTAATCATTGAAATCTCCTCATGTATATTTGAATTCCAGGCGCCCGCCAATTAATCTTACACGGACACTAATAACGATTACATGCAATTTGAACGGCGCCTGTCAGGCTGCTATTATATATCAGGATGCTTTGAATCTCAAGGCATTTTTTTTATGGACTTAAATACTGTACTATTTGGTTATGTGAGGATGAGCCGATGGAAAGAGATATAACGAAAGAACTGGACCCCCTGTTTAACCCCACATCCGTGGCGCATATCGGCGCTACCAACAACCGGAACAAGTGGGGCTTCTCCACTATCACCAGCCTGATACATTCTTTCAAGGGGCCTATTTACCCGGTCAATAACCACGAGGAAATAATCCAGGGTCTCAAGGCGTACAAAAAGGTTACAGATATACCCGGGCCCGTTGACCTGGCCGTATTCACCATACCTTCTGAGCGTGTGGCGGCTGCCATGGAAGAGTGCGTGCAGAAGGGTGTTAAATCGGCGGTCATCATCTCGGCCGGCTTTGCCGAGATAGGGCCCGTCGGCCAGAAGCTCCAGGACGAGGTTTACGCCATAGCCAAAAGGGGCAATATCAGGTTCATCGGCCCCAATTGCATGGGATACTGGAGCGCGTCTTCTTCGCTGGCCGCCTTCATGATGCCGCTGCTGGTCAGGGACGGCCCGCTGGCGCTGGTGTCGCAGGGCGGCAACGTGGGCGCTGCCGTTGTGGTGGCGGGATATGACAGGGGGGTGGGCTTCCGTCATTACGTAAGCTGCGGGTGTGCGGCGGATGTGCAGATCGAGGACTACATTGAATATTTTGGCGAGGATCCCGAAGTTAAGGTCATTATGACCTATATCGAGGGTCTGAATAACGGCGCCAGGTTTACCGAAGTGGTATCAAGAGTAACGCAGAAAAAGCCGGTCATCGTATTGAAGCCGGGCAAAACGGAAGCAGCGGCCAAGGCCATCAGGTCGCATTCGGGCGCTATGGCGGGCAGCGATGAGATCTACAGCGCGGCCTTTAAGAAAATGGGGGCTACGCGTGTGGATGGTCCGGAGGAGATGCTGGATGTCGCCATCGGCTTCTTGACTCAGCCTCTGCCCAGGGGGCGCAACGTGGCCATCATCACGCCGGGCGGCAGCTATGGCGTGCTGTGCGCGGATGCCTGCGAGGAAGACGGGCTGAAAGTGGTGAAGCTGCCGGATAAAACCGTGCAGGAACTGGACAAGATATTTCCTCCGCGCTGGAGCAGGGGGAACCCGGTTGACCCGGCCGGTGACCGCAACTTCATCGCCTACCTGATAGCGCCGGCCTGGCTGCTTGACATAAAAACAGTGGATTCACTGATCTTCATGGGGTTTGGGGGATTCTCGCTTTTCGGCAGCCTGCTTTTGCAGCAGCGGTCACAGCAGGAGGAGCAGATGAAGCCTGAGGAATTTGCGCAGCGCGATTCGGCGCTGAAGGCTATCATCCCTATTATCGAGGACATTAAATCTGATAACGTATATAAGGTCGAGACGGCCATCAAGACACTGATAACCATGCTGGGTTGGGTGTTGGGCATCCAGGATAAGCTGGAGATCGAAGACCTGGCGGCCATGGTCATCGCGGCCAAGCGCTCGGGTAAAATCGACGACGTTCTGGTCAATAACCTGCTCGACCTGGCAAATGGCAGGGCTACGCTGGCCAACAGCGGCAGGACGCGCATCGACATAATCAACGACATGATAGGGCGCCTGATGCGCGGATTGAGCGCACAGTGGATCGAAAGTTATGGCAAACCTGTTATCACCACCACCTTCACCGAGGAGCAGGTCAAGCTGATCGGCAACCACTATGACTACACATCAGGCAAACGCGCGGCCAGGGTGCTGGTCAAACTGACCGAGTATTATGAATACCTGGCGAAAACCCGCGCGAAATAGCGAAAGCGCCCGCTCTTGCGGACAGGCCTGAAGGCCTGTCCCTACGTTTTCACTAAGGTATATAATTAGAAATGCTTCATGGTGAGGTTAATGTTAGAGAAGATAGTACGTAGGGGCGTTGCTTTAGCTGCGCCCGCCATGGCTGTGGCCTTCGTTCTGTTGGGCGTCGTTGGTTTGACAGCTTTGATATATCCGCCGGCCAGCGATGCGGTAGACGAAACGGGGACGCTGCCGCAAATAATTACATTTCAAATATCTCCCGCTGATATCGCCAGGGGAGATTCCGCAGTTCTATCATGGAAGGCGGAAAACGCTGTAGTGGTAAACATCGACCAGAATGTGGGTGATGTTTCGCCCTCCGGGCAGCTAACCGTTAACCCTGCTTATTCGACCACCTATAAATTAATGGTGAGCAATGACACGGGGGTAAGGACAAGATACCTGACCCTGCAAGTTACTGAGGTAGCGCCCGACGAGCCTGATATGGTGGGGGTTGATCCGGTAACCGGCAGGAATGCTTCGATGGATTTAAGCTGGGAGGATTACTGCTATTCCAGCGAATACCAGGTACAGATCGCACGCGACTCAGCATTTACTTTGAAGGTATATGATTCCGACATTTTACAGCTGGCCGATACATCGTCCCCGGCTTTCTGGTATCCGCCCGGACGGCTGGAAGCAGGGCATACCTATTACTGGAGGGTGCGCACGGTGCGGGCGGTGACGGGGCAGTGGGCTATCAGTCCCTGGTCGGAAGCCCGGCCTATTACGGTCAAACCCGGGTTCCCGGTAAGGGCGAACTCCTACGGTGTGCAGGCGCTCAGTCCGGTTAACAGCGACGCGGGCAGTGCAGATCCCTCTGATACAACCTCAAATGCAAATAAACCGGCGTACAATGCGCCTGTCGCTCCGGCGGATGCGCCGCTCTGGGCAATAGTTGTCATCATATTTGGCTCTCTGCTGATTGGCATGGTACTGGTATTTACCATCAGGGAAAGCAAAAAATATTAGCATCCTGCCCTTCTAAGCATTACTACGGATTGACAGTGCTCTATGAATGCAGATATCCTGATATCATTAAATGACGAGGAGGTAAGGCAAATGGCGAAATCATCGACCGGTCTTGATGAGAATGTTGCGGGCTTACTATGCTATGTTGCTTGGTGGATCACTGGCCTGGTATTTTTCCTCATAGAGAAGGACAGCAAGTTCGTGAAATTCCACGCTATGCAGTCTATTATTACATTTGGTGCGCTATGGATAATTTGTTGGATAGTCAATGCAATCCCCTTTGTCGGTTGGGTAATAGCAGGCTTAATCGGTCTACTTATTACAGTGCTCTGGATAGTCCTGATGGTAAAAGCTTACCAGGGGGAGAAATTCAAGCTGCCGGTTATCGGTGACCTGGCTGAGAAATGGTCAGCCTGATCAGAAAGGCAGTTCCACGCGGTAGAAAGCTTCGGCCAGCTCATAGCCTTTGTCTTTAGCGCGTGCGGCATGCATGCTCTTAAAGCCGTCCTCCCAGGCGGCGGGAAAATGGCCGACCTGGCTTTTATGGCAGCG
>CAIYTC010000274.1 GCA_903929005.1 uncultured Dehalococcoidia bacterium
CTTCTCCGCGGCGGGCACGTATACGCTCAAACTGGTAGCCCGCTGGACAGACGCGGGTGGCCAGCCGCAGCAGGCTGAGGCCAGGTTGGATATGAGGATATCAGAGCCGGTAGAGCTTTACATCATACCGCCACCCGAAATACAGAACAAGACTGCTAAGGAAAGTACAAAATATTATTTTGCCTTCAATACCGGCATCCCGTCTACCGCTACGTTCACCTGGTACAGCGATGGCCAGGAAGCGGGCAAGGGGGAGACTATCGGGCTGGCATTCTCATCAGGTCAACATATAGTTGAGCTTAAAGCAAACTGGCAGGATAGCGACGCTGCTAAAACCAAGCGTGAGCAGAAGGCAACTCCTCTGAGCTTCAATATAGTTGCGGCAACTACCTTGCCCGCAGGCCACGGCTGGTACCTGGTTAAGACAATAACTGGAAGCGGCGATACATATTCATGTAGTGAGGGGTCCTGCTCATGGAAAAAGTGTAAAATCAACCAGAGCCTCAATAACCCTATCCTGACTCCTTCAGCGCCGGATATAATAGATGACGAAGGCAATATTGTACGATACACTCCGGTCTCCCCAATCCCGGATGATGAAAAGAATAAGCCTGCTCCTTGTGACCCGTATACCCTTACTGTCAGTTGGACGAAATTCCCTTCCTTCCTTAAGCCTAATAGCGATTTCTATTGTTCCGTGACAAAAAGTCCCCCTGATATGATTTACGAAGCAGCCATAATCGTTCGGATGGGAGTTCCTGAGGTGGACCTGATATACGAGAATTATTATGATTTAGCGGGTCAGCAAAAAATCTGGATACCGGATGGCTCGAAAGCAAGCGTTCCCTTTTTCACTGAGAGTAAATTGGCCGGCAAAACTTTACAGATATATGTCAGTAATTTAGGAGCGTACGAATACGAATACAAGTAGAATAACAGGCGCCTGTATATCGCAATAAGCTTGATGATGCAATTTTCAAAATTTAATATTGGGCCATGTGCCGTCTGCTTATTAATTGTCAAATGAATGTTATAAAGGAGCAAAGATTAAAATGAAAGATAATCCTGCGCGCCGTACCCTCAATGTTTGGATAGTCATAACTATATTGGGCATTGCCGCTGTCTTCGCCCCGACCGTCTTCGGCATGGACGGTTTCCACGGCGGGTTTGCCATCTCGACCATCAGTTTTATGCTCGTGCTGTCCGGCATAATCGTCATCATCATCTACTCGGGCCGCGTCCGGACTTTAGATAAAATCCTCAACGGGGATAACCTGCTGGCCCATTGGACCTACTCCCCTGAGGAATGGAGCAGCTACGCAGACAAAGAATACACGGAAGAGAAAGGGGAAAAGAAAGCGCTGTTTTTTATCATCGCCGGCTTTGCACTCTTCTTCGGCGTGGTATTTATGATCATGGATCCCGAAAGTGGCATATTTGTCATGGGGTGTATGCTGGGATTGATTGCCATTATCGCTTTCACCGCCTGGTTTACCGCCTGGTACAACCACCGCGAGAATCAAAAATACCTGGGCGAAACATATATCACCGAAGATGCCGCGTACATAAACCGCCAGCTTCACACCTGGAGCGGACTGGGGGCCAAGCTGGACTCGGTGGATTTAAACCGGGCAAAGCCTCAGTTGCTGCTGCAGTTCGTCTATTCAGCGCCCACACGCACGGGTATGCAGGAATATACGCTGAGGATACCGGTGCCCAAAGGGCAGGAAGAGGCCGCCGAAAAGATATTCAAGCATTTCAAGGACGTGGTTAGCTAATTCTGAGCCGGCGCAATATATCGCTCAAGGCTTTTGCAGGCGAAACTAAACAATTCGCTCAGATAGGGTATTTTTGCCGGTTACTTTTTCTGGCGAAATTTATCAACACCCCACCAGACGACACCCACGGTTATAGCAAGCAGTCCTAAAAAAATAACGACCGAAGCTAAGTCAGCCGAAAAGAACTTTGCAATAGGAACGGCAGCTATGATCATAAACCCGGCAGCAAAAAGCCATCTTCTCACAGTATACCTCCGAAGGATAGAAAATAAGAGCTATTATACACGCTTTTTTCAGTGTCGTGATACCCGGTTGCGATTTTGACAGCGGCAATCGCCCGTGATAGACTCGGATTAGCATTACGTATGGGCAAAATAAGGACAATTAGGAGGCAGCGGATGTCGAGTTATTCACGTCATCCCGGCAGGGGTTATTGCACGGTTTGTGAGGTGGCACAATGAACTGCCCTGGCTGCGGAGCTGTGGTTACGGCTGAAGACAAATTCTGTCCGTCATGCGGTAAACCGGTCGGCAGTCCCACCTGCCCTAAATGCAACAGTGCTGTATCCGGCCGGGCACGTTTCTGCACCAAATGCGGGTATGATTTAAAAGGTGATAGCGGGATAACGCCCCCGCCAATGGCCAAAAGCGCGCCCTCACAGCCGGGCATTGCTTCGGATCTGAAGGACCTTGTCCCGGGTGAAGCGGTGTTCAAGGATACCGGCTTCTTCCCCATTACCTTCCAGAAAAACCTGTTCGGTTCCACCAACGGCAAGCTTTACCTCACCAGCCGCAGGCTGGTCTTCAAGGCAGGCATGCTTCAGGGAATCAGGGGCGTCACCGTGGGCGGGGTATTCATTGCCAATCCCAAGGACGGGGAAAAGAGGAAGGAATATTTCGCTATCCCCCTGGAGGAGATAACCGCGGTGGAGAGTGGGTGGAGCAGCCTCACAGTATCAGCGGGCGGCCAGCAATATAAGTTCGTCGGCCTGTTGGGACCCAAAGTATGGGCCGAAGCCGTAAACCAGGCAAAGGGAGGGTGATAAATATCAATATGATGATAAACAAGCATTTGCCCGCGTTCATCGTGCCGATGTTATCTTACAGAATGCTGGGAGCGGAAAGCGAGGGATTTTCCTGGATAGGTTTCTTCATCGGTTTCGTAGTAGTAGCAGTTGTCGGATTCGGTATAAGGTACGTATTTAGCCGCAGGAAATCACAATCAACGCCCGCTACGGCGGGGACCTGTCCGGGCTGCGCTACGCCTATCGAGCCAAACTCCGGCTTCTGCGCTAACTGCGGGATGAAACTATAATAACCAATTTATAACGCTGACAGGATTTGTTTCTGCCCATCCATGGGTCCGGTTCGCAAAATAACTATTATCAGGAGGGTACTATGCGCTACAGGAGAACGGTTACAATGGTGATTTGCGTAATGCTTGCGGCCGTGATATTGACTTTGGGCTGCGTAAGTCCGGCGGAACAACAACTTGTAAAGGGAAATAGCTTCCGTGATCTCGAGCAATGGGATGAGGCTATAGCGGCATACAGCAAGGCAATAGAGTTAGACCCGAATCTTGCAATCGCTTACGCAGGCCGGGGTTTTGCCTATTATTCTAAGGATGACTACGACAACGTCATAGCTGATTACACTAAGGTAATAGAATTAGACCCAACGAAGTCCCTTAGTTACGGCATCCGTGGAAAGGCCTATTATGAAAAAGGTGACTACGACAAAGCCATTGCTGATTTAACTAAGGCCGTAGCAATAGACCCGAAGTATGCTGATGCTTACTACTGGCGCGGAGAGGCTTATGATAAAAAAGGTGACTACGACAAAGCCATTGCTGATTTCACTAAGACAATAGAAATAGACCCGAATCTTGAAGCCGTTTACGTATCCCGGGGGATTACCTATAATTTTATTAAGCGTGACTTCGACAAAGCCATTGCTGATTTCACTAAGGCGATAGACTTAGACCCACCGAATGACTTTGCTTACGAGCTCCGTTGTACGGCCTATATTATGAAAGGTGACTACGACAAAGCCATTGCTGATTTAACTAAGACGATAGAGTTAGACCCTGAGTCTGGACATGCTTACCAAGCCCGTGGATATGCTTATAATAAAAAAGGTGACTACGACAAAGCCATTGCTGATTTAACCAAGGCCATAGAAATAAACCCGGAGTATGCCGTTGCTTACCAGTACCGTGGAGATGCTTATGATAAAAAAGGCGAAAAAGACAAAGCCGAAGCTGATTGGGCTAAGGCCAAAGAATTAGGTGTTAAGTAGTGAAGTTAAGGCTTACCGGGACGGATAGCTACGAAAGGGCTGCGGATTAATGCCATTGCTGCGGATAATATCCAGCCGGTTTTCCGGTAATGCCTGGCGTTGCTATTTTCAACAAATAGCCTATAATAGAGGGCGTGAACGGAGGGTTGGATTCATAACGCTGACACAGGTTGTTTCTGCCCATTCATAGGGTTAGGTTCACAAAATTATTATCAGGAGGGTGCTATGAGCTACAAGAGAACGATTACAATGGTGATTTGCGTAATGCTTGCGGCCGTGATATTGACTTTGGGCTGCTCAAGTCCGGCGAAACAACCAGTTACAAGTCCCGCGCAACAACAAAATGCAAGTCCGGTGACGCAACACATTATAAACCCAACGAAACAACAAATTCTCAGTCCAGTGAAACAACAAATTGGAATTCCAACGAAACAACAAATTCTCAGTCCAACGGAACAAATTGCAAGTCC
>CAIYTC010000275.1 GCA_903929005.1 uncultured Dehalococcoidia bacterium
CTGAATACATTGCTGCCGGCACCTGTTCATGCAGGCATATGGGCAACCTGCTCGGTAAGCCCAGCCATAAACCCCTCAATAATTGCATGATTTTTGGCGAATCCGCGAGCTTTAGCGTTGGGAGGAATTTTACCAAACGTTTGACAAAGGAAGAGTGCCTGAAGTTGCTCGATGAAGCAGAAGAGGCAGGGCTGATCCACACCTATTCCAACAGGCCGGACCAGTTCACCAACCTGCTATGCAATTGCTGCAGGGAACACTGTAACGCTATGAAAGCCATTCGAAGGCTGCCGTCGCCGGGCCAGTTTATCACTACCAGGTACCTGGTCAATATTGACGAAGATGCCTGCACGGCCTGCGAAGCATGCATCCCCCGCTGCCAGATGGATGCCCTCAAGATGGCGGACGGAAAGCTGACAAGGGACGCAAACCGTTGCATAGGCTGCGGCCTTTGCATGTATGTCTGTCCTGCCGATGCACTTAACCTGAAACCCACTGAGTCAGGCAGAGTACCACTGAAGAAATGCTGATAGCGGCAGGTTGAGCGCGAGTCGCCTAAGAATTAAAGATGCCGGCCACTTCATCCAGGAGAACGCCGCTGAGGAGGTTGCGGCACAGATAGTCGAATGGATGAAGACAATCTGACTACTGTCTCATCCAAAGAGTAAGATTAACAAGGACTTTGCAAATACGCACATGAAGGAGAAAATTATGGCATCAAAATGCGCCACCTGCCCGATGAGGGAAAAGGCCGAGAAAAATCCCCAGGCAATCCTGAGTAAAATCTGGAAATGGCACACCACCTGGTGCCCGGGATGGAAGGCCTACCAGAAGGAACTGGCCAAAAGCAATAAGCCGGCATAAACGGCTTCATCCGAAAACAATTCATATCACAATAAATCGGGAGGTGTATCTTCATGAAGTTCCTGCCGTTATTGCCCAGGGCGCAAAATGACTACAAGGGTTACAGGGCAGTAGTGGTAATAGTTGTGTTACTGGCTATTGTATCAACAGTACGCTCACTAATTCATATATTCCTGCCCGATGGAGGCTCTAATGCCATAGCCGGCATGGTCATCCCGGGGGATGCCAACAGCGCAGTCATTTTCACTTTTGCCTGGACCGGGCTTTATCAGTTAATTTTCGCAATTATTCTTTGGACCGTTTTGATTCGCTACAGGGCTTTGATTCCCTTGATGATCCTGTTACTGTTCTTCGAAGAGCTTGGCTTATTCCTCCTACCCATGTTCAAACCCATTGCTTCCAGCTTAATGACACATACTCCGCCCGAAGCAATACAAAATAAGCTGTTGCTTCCCCTGATCCTAATACTATTCTTCGTATCCTTGATTGCAGCGCCTGAGCGTAAGAGTAAAGCAGGCTGAACATTTGCATTAACCGCATTCCAGCGAAAAGAGGAACGAGTCCGGCAGGCTATTTCCGGAAGTGTTCTATCAGCAGGCGGTTGACCTCGTCAGGAGCATCCATCATCACCCAATGTGTGGCCTTTTCCACGGTAACCAGGCGGCCGTCCTTGCACATGTCGGCACTGGGTTGGGCCATTTCATAGCTGATGTGCGGGTCCAGCTTGCCCCAGATGACCAGAGCGGGAACAGTTATTAGCGGCCTCTTAGCAGGCCTTGATGCCGAAGCACGCAGCATATTCCGGTACCAGTTGATCATGCTCTTCATAGCCTCGGGTTGGGCCCATGCCTCGCGGTAACGGTTGCGCTGTTCCTGAGATAAACCTTTTGCCATGACCGAAATCAAGAATCTCCAGTCATTGGCGCGCATAGCCAGTTCCGGCAGAACAGGCAACTGGTAAAAGAAAGCATACCAGCTCTTGAGTATTTGCGCAGGATGCTTCCGGATGTACTTGAGCATAACCGACGGGTGCGGCACATTGAGGATCACCAGGCGTCTCAGCCGGTCGGGGTAGCGAGTTGCCATGGTCCAGCTCACCAGGCCGCCAAAGTCATGGCCTGCCAGGTTAAAGCGCTTTATCCCCAGGGAATCAGCCAAACCCGCTATATCAGCAGCCAGCATTTCAAGGCTGTAATTGACTATACCGACGGGCTTATCGCTCAGGTTGTAGCCACGCTGGTCCGGCGCGATCACACGGAAGCCGGCTTCAGCCAGGGCCTGTATTTGGGGTTCCCAGCCAAACCAGGCATCAGGAAACCCGTGCAGCAGGACGACCGGCTCGCCATCCTCCGGTCCGGCGAAAGCAGTATGCAGTTTAATACCATTGGTGGAAACTCGTTCGAACGTCACTTCCATTCCGGCTATCTCCCCCTTTTCACTTCAGTGGTGTGCGTTCAATGAACTTCATTATCTGATCCGCAACCTCTTCCCCTTTATCCTCCTGCAGGAAATGGCCTGCATCCTTGATGGTTATTTCGGGCTGGTCCTTGGCTGTAGGGATGATGTGGCGGAAGAAACCGTCCCCACCCTTGGTTACGGGGTCTCTATCGGAGAACATCACCAGCACCGGCTTATGCCAGGTCTTCAGGACTTCCCTGGCGTCATTCATGATCGGGGCGCCCGGGTCGTCGCGGCTTACGGGTACCAGCAAAGGCCACTTGGCGGCGCCAGCCATATATTTTTCATCGGGGAAAGGCGCGTAATAAGCCGCTTTAATCTCGGGCGGTAGTTTCTGGGCAAAACCCATGCTGAACGAGATATCCAGCAGTTTCTTCGGCTCTTTCTCCCCCATCTGGTCTGCCGCTGCCCTCCACTGCATAAAAGCATCAGGTACATTGTCGCCATTAGGCAGGCCGGTATTCATAATCACCAGCCTGGCGAAACGGTCCTTCAGGATAGTGGCAACCGGCAAGCCGATCAAACCGCCCCAGTCCTGGCAGACCAGTGTGATATTGCGCAGGTCCAGCTTCTCGATGAAGCTTATGAGTGTGTCCATGTGCATTTTTACTGAGTATTCATCCCTCTCGGTGTATTTATCCGACTTGCCGAAGCCGATGAAGTCCATGGCCACCGCCCGGTGCTTCCCCACAAAGATGTCTATCATCTTGCGGTACAGGTATGACCATGACGGCTCACCGTGCGCGCACAGGATGGGATCCCCCTTGCCCTCGTCCACGTAGTGGATGCGCATCCCGTTTGTATCCATGTAATGCGGTTGGTACGGGTAGCCCGGTAAATTGTTAAACCTTTCGTCCGGTGTCCTGATGACTGGCATATTACCTCCTGTTTTTGCCGGATGCCCTTCCCGGCACTTGACTAAGTCTATTAAATAGGGTAATCTATCAAATGTTCTATATCTAACATTTGTTCGATGATACTAACATGAC
>CAIYTC010000276.1 GCA_903929005.1 uncultured Dehalococcoidia bacterium
GCACGGCGAATATGGAAACCGTCTTGCAGAGGAATGCGTCCACCGGTCATGGTATTGACTACACCTACCACAGAGCCATCATTTATTATCTCAATTATATTTGGGTGCCCTTCGCTTAGCTTCCGGCTGACTACATTAACATGCATACCCTGTTCGCGAATCATGGCTGCGGTGCCCCGCGTTGCGTATATCTGGTAACCCAGCGTATAGAAACCCTTTATTATGGGCAGCGCTTCAGTTTTGTTCTTGTCTGCAATGCTGAAGAGAAGAGTTCCTTGAGAAGGCAGCATAAGCCCCGCAGCAATCAATGCCTTCGCTAAGGCAGCTTCATACGTAAAATCAATCCCCATAACTTCTCCGGTAGATTTCATCTCAGGGCTGAGATACGTATCTACACCTATTAATTTTGACATGGAAAAAACAGGGGCCTTTACACCAACCAGCGCTTTTTTCTTGCACAAGCCTGTTTTGTACCCCTGTTGCTCAAGGCTGATTCCCAGCATTACTTTGGTAGCAATCCGTACCATTGGTACACCGGTTACCTTGGAGATGAAGGGAATCGTCCGGCTGGCGCGTGGATTCACCTCCAGCATATATACCGACGATGGCTTCTGGGCGCCACCCTGCATAATTACGTACTGAATGTTCATCAGGCCTTTAATGCCCAGTGCCTGTCCCATCCTTACCGTGTAATCCACCAGGGTATTTACTTCATTTTCAGACAGCCCTAATCCTGGATATACAGCTATGGAGTCTCCGCTATGTACGCCGGCTCGCTCGACATGCTCAAGGATCCCGGGAATCAGGACATCAGTACCATCGCTTACAGCATCAACTTCCACTTCCTTGCCTTCGAAATATTTATCTATCAAAATGGGATGGCGGTCATCCAGATCGAGCGCCTCGGCCATGTATCTGGTTAGTTCTTCATGATTCTGTGCTATCTCCATTCCCCTGCCACCAAGCACATAACTTGGCCTCACCAGTACCGGATAGCCCAGCAATTCAGCAGTCTCCTGTCCCTGCTGTATGGTAGTCACACCTGCGCCGGGCGGCTGCGGAATTCCAAGGTGATTGAGAAAATCTTCGAATCTACGCCTGTCTTCTGCCATGTCGATAATTTCTGCGTTAGAACCCAGTATAGGCATATTGCTCCTGGATAATGACGCAGCCAGGTTGATTGCAGTCTGCCCGCCAAACTGAAGTATCGAGGGAGTACTTTCGTTAATATTTAAGCGCGAATTTTCATTTTCGAGAATGTCGAGGACGCTTTCCTCGTCGAGGGGTTCAAAATAAAGCCGGTCACTGGTGTCAAAATCGGTTGAAACTGTTTCCGGGTTGGAATTGACCATGATGCTCTTGTAACCGGCTTCCTTAAGCGCCCAGGCGGAATGGACGCTGCAATAGTCAAACTCTATTCCCTGACCGATGCGTATAGGTCCGCTGCCGATCACGACTGCTTTCTCATTGCTTAAGGGTTCAGCCTCGTTTTCGATCTCATAAGTGCTGTAGAAATAGGAGGTTTCAGCATCAAACTCGGCCGCGCATGTATCCACCATTTTATATACCGGCTTTATTTTCCATTCGTAGCGTAATTGCCGCACCTGATCCGGCAAGATGTCTCCCAGGGTGGAAATTTGTTCATCAGAGAAACCCAGCCGCTTGGCCCGCCAGAGTAATCCTGGAGTCAACTTTTCTGATAGAAGCTGCTGCTCCATCCTGACTATGTTAGCCAATTTATGTATGAACCATGGGTCTATCCCCGTTTGTTCCGCAAGCCGCTCAACGCCCACTTTTCTTCTCAGCGCTGCCATCAATGCCCACAATCTCAGGTCGTTGGGGTGAAGCGGATAAGCGTCATGCGCATCAAGACTACCCCAGCTTTTGTCTTCCCACAGGAGGGATCTCTTGCCAAGCTCTAAGGAGCGTACTGCCTTTTGCAATCCGGCTTCAAAGCAACGCTCGATAGCCATAACCTCGCCGGTGGCCTTCATCTGACTGCCCAGGGTTTTATCACCCCGTACGAATTTATCAAACGGCCAGCGCGGTATCTTGATTACGCAGTAGTCCAGTGCAGGCTCAAAGGCCGCCATAGTTTTGCCGGTTACACGGTTGGGGATTTCATCCAGCCGTTTGCCTATGGCAATTTTGGCGGCTACTTTGGCTATAGGATAGCCTGTAGCCTTGCTGGCTAACGCTGAACTGCGGCTGACCCGGGGATTTACTTCGATAATATAATACTGGCTATTAGAAACGTTAAGTTGATCCGGCGCCCATTTCCTGGCTACTACCGGACTCGGCGTCAAGGCAAATTGTATATTACAGCCACCCTCAATCCGGAGTGCCCGGATTATTTTGAGACTGGCCGACCTGAGCATCTGGTATTCTTTGTCGGTTAACGTCTGACTGGGGGCTACAACAATGCTGTCGCCTGTGTGAACGCCCATCGGGTCTATATTTTCCATGTTACATATAGTAATGCAGTTATCGGCGGCATCGCGCATCACTTCATATTCGATTTCTTTCCAGCCCAGCAGACATCTCTCGACCAAAACCTGATGACTCATACTGGATGCCAGCCCGTTGGCCACTGTAACTTCCAGTTCGGCCATAGTGTAGACGATGCCCCCACCGGTTCCGCCAAGCGTGTAAGAAGGCCGCACTATCAGGGGCAAACCGACGGACGCGGCAAAATCCCTGGCTTCGCTAACAGAATGTACTGTCACGCTTTCCGGTATCGGTTCATTGATTTCCTGGATTAGTTGCTTGAATAAAGACCTTTCCTCCGCTTTTTTGATCGTTTCTAACGGGGTGCCTAACATGCGGACATTATATTTATCTAATATTCCCGCATCGGCAAGTTCAACGGCCAGGTTAAGGCCGGTTTGACCGCCCAGGGTGGGCAACAGTCCATCGGGCCGCTCCCGTTCAATTATCCGTTCCAATACGTCCACCGTCAGGGGTTCAATGTACACAATATCAGCTATCCCTTCATCGGTCATTATGGTTGCAGGATTCGAGTTAACGAGCACGGTAGTTATCCCCTCTTCCCGAAGTGATTTGCATGCCTGGGTACCAGCATAATCAAACTCAGCCGCCTGGCCTATTATGATAGGACCCGACCCTATGACCAGCACCTTGGAGATCTTTGACATTTATGTTTTCGTTTCCTCTCTAACCATCTGTAAGAACCTGTCAAATATATATGTGTTATCCTGCGGACCGGGCGAGCCTTCCGCATGGTACTGTATTGAAATAATCGGCATAGCCCTGTGTTTGAGCCCTTCGATAGTGC
>CAIYTC010000277.1 GCA_903929005.1 uncultured Dehalococcoidia bacterium
ACTGCCAGGCGCTCCTCCTCATGGACCCACAGGTTCAGGCCAAGCGTGGTCTTCCCGACGGCTTCGGAATATTGATACCCGCTGATATTCACAAAGCCATCATTGACTTCGAGGATTCTGCCGTCGGATGGCCTGGTGAGCATAATTGCATATGGTGACGAATGGAAAGCAGTGGTGAATTTCTCTTCCTGGGTTTTAACATCCGCCAGCAATCGCCGGTTAACCATCAGGACAAGGCTGATAGTAAGGCTGGTGCTGAGTACGATATACCCGGTGATGGCCAGCGCACTCACTGCTCCTGATTTAAAGAAGTCGTTGGTTTGCTCAGGGGTAATAATGCTCAGGATGATCCTGGCAAAGTCGAGGGCAACGTAACCTGCGAAGACTATGCCCGTGAGACGTGTTATCTGGCGCAGGCCGGGGGCTACCCTGCGCAGCAGGAGCCAGCAACACTGGAAGGTAAGGATTATTGTCATCGCTGACACAGCAATTTCCCGTGCCGGCAGATTTGGTTGAACTGCGACAAAATAAGCGCTTACAGCAATGAAAACAGCCAGCAGGACGTAATTATGGATTTGCCAACCCTTTTTACCGGTGAAGCGCTCCAGTCCCATCAACATAATTAATGCCCCTGACTGGATCATAGTATTGGCAAGCGCCATGGATACGAGGTCAGGCACAAGACCGCGCAGGACAATCAATACTGCCCCGGCCGCCTGCAAAATCATATCCACCAGCCAGAAAGATAAACCTGCAAAGCGTCCCCGGTGCTGGCTCCATATCATCGCCATCGCACCAGCGCTGATAACGTTGATGATGAGGTACAGCAGCATCAGTGTCTTGATATCAAGCATCACCGGTTCCCCCCATTAGCTTAAGGCCAATTTCCTTTACCTTAACCGGAATTCCCCATATTAATTCGTAACTGTGCGAATAATACCAGTTTATATCCCGGGACACAATACGCCTGCACACCTCATGCCGGCAGAACGATCTTCTACATTGTAACCACGTCTTCATGCCATACATCCCCGCTATCTTACTCCTTATCGGGGGGGGGGTCGCAACCCCCCTTTCGGCAAAATTTTTTAAATTGCAGTTGCTCGCGCACGTCGTTCGCAACCACCCCGACACACCCCTTTTTAAATAGTACAAATGTGCTATTATGCCCGCAATGACGTTTTTGGGGTGTACCTGGCAACGACGCCGTATCCGTAGGGACGGGCCTTCATGCCTGTCAGCTCTTTGCGGGCGCACCTGAAGGTACGCCCCTACGGCAGGATGACCGGATTGCCGCGTCGCAACGCGGCAATCTACTGATCGCATATAAGGTGTGCTATATATTATTGACACTTAACATTAACCGTCCTATACTGCCATCAGCAGATATACGCCAATCCGGTAAAGCAGTCTAAACACAGGGCATATAAAGAGGAGGGTACACTGAACATGAGAAGGCCAGCCATTTCCACTTTTATACTGGTGACACTGGTGGCATTATTAATTACCGGGATCAGCCTGGCAGGGTGCACTACCGCGCAGGGTGATGGGGAAACACTGTTTATA
>CAIYTC010000278.1 GCA_903929005.1 uncultured Dehalococcoidia bacterium
CCGAAGGTAGTTGAAAGATGGCCGGACTATGGATAAACTCGTCTACGATCAATTGACTGTAGCGCTCAAACGCAGGGGCGGCGGGTTTCCGGCTATTCAATGTGATGATTTCTATGGCCTGATGGATACCATCTTCACGGAAGAGGAGGCTAAAGTGGCCGCCCTGCTGCCGGATACGCCGGTATCCGCCGCTATGCTGGCGGACCAGGTGAAGGGCAACCTGGAACAAATGCGGCAACTTCTCGAGGGGATGGCCGGCAAAGGGATACTGTTCTCGACGGCCTACGATAGTAAACGCTACTATGTCATGCTGCCGCTAATTCCCGGCATCATTGAAAATCAACTCCTCACGGGTGTTGTGAACGAACGGGCCAGGAAGATTGCCCGGTTTTTCGTAAATTACCTGGCCTTCCTGAATAAGCTTGAATCTAAAGGAACCGGGGTATTCCCCAGGGTTCCATTCGCCAGGGTTATCGCGGTCGACCGGGACATACCCGACGATAAAACGGTGCAACCGTATGACCGACTGCTGCCGTATATTGAAAGGGCCAGGCATATTGCTCTGGTCACCTGTCATTGCCGTCACATGTACGAGCTCCTCGGTGATCCCTGCGATAAGCCCAAGGATGTCTGTATAGCCGTTGGACCCGGGGCGCTCTATATGTCCGAATACGGTTTGGGCAAGCTCATTTCCAAAGAAGAGGCATATAGCGTTATTAAGAGGGCTGAAGAAGCAGGCCTGGTGCATGTCGTGAGCAATACAGGCAAATACCTCGATTTTATCTGCAACTGCTGCGCCTGCCATTGCGAGAATTTGAAAAGCCTGAAGAGATCTGCTGATGCCGGCCTGGCCGCCCTGTCCAGTTTCATATCGGCAATCGATGCTGGGCAGTGTACTGGCTGCGGCCATTGTATCTCAAGGTGCCCGATGGAAGCGCTGGCCATAAAAGATGAACTGGCGTGCGTCGAAAGCAAACGTTGTATTGGCTGCGGCCTGTGCGTCAGCGCCTGCCCTACGGGGGCCATCCTGCTGCAACCCAGGGCAGACGCGCTTGTTCCTTACCCTGATGCAAGGCGGCTCAATGCAGCCATTGTTTCTTCGCTGAATCCTAAAAGCATCCACAGTTGACCAACCATCCGGTTTCGCGCGTTTACCGACCGCTTTCCGTGGTTGCAATCAGGCGCAGGGTAGCCCGGTTGAAAAGTTATAAAAATTTAATTGCTATTTTATGTTAAGTAGCGTATACTTATAAACACATAGCAAACCAGTCATTCTCAAATGGCCGGTTTTTTTATTCGCTGAAGGTGTCGAGGGATATCTTAGAAACATCCAAATTCGCCGAACCCTATCGATGGCGCCATAAAAGAGAACTGTGCTTCGTAGGATGTTTGGAAAATAGTAATTAAGTAAGTCAGTAAAAGTCTAATACGGGAGGGATAATTTCATGGCACTAAATCAATTCGCGGATATAAGCAAAGACCTGTACGCGCAGATCAAGGTTATCGAAAACCTGGTAGAGGGCAATTTATTTGTAGAAGCGGACGCGCTTCTGTCAACCACTAAAGAAAGCTGCCGGAACCTTGAATCTTTAATGACACAGGATAATAAAATACAAACGCATATAGTAGATAATCGTCAACAGGAAATACATTGGATTGATGATGCCATTCGAGTTGGTTTGAAAAAAACACACAGCAAGCCTGTTAAAAAGCACCGCCAATAACTTGCCCGGAGACAGGCCTGGACCACGCAGGCTTGAATCCTTTAGTTGCATTCTTAGTATTATGTGATCTGCGTTGCTATAATGGTGCGTAATGGACAGTAGCAATCTTATTTCTTGTTTTAACTGTGGCACACTGAATGTCATAGGAGCAGGGTCGTGCAGAAATTGCCGGGCAGTCCAGTACTATAATTGTCCTTATTGCCATGCCGGGGTAAACACTACACTTACAAATTGCTCAAACTGCGGCCATAAACTCAATTGGCCCAGGGAAGTTTATTATGCGGAAAACACATATAATCCGGTTAAATCCACGTCACCTGCTGTCATCCTTTTGCTAATGGGCAGTGTTTTGCTGTTCTTTATTGCTATTAACCTCATAGCCAATAGCTCAAATCCGGCTAACGCAGTTTCACATACAACCGGTGTTGCAGGATCAAGTAATCTTCCGGCCAACCAGACGAAAGTGGCAACTCAGCCTAACGTTTATGATCCCTATCCAATTACTACAGCTCCTTCAATGACTCAAATCCCCTCCTCCCCTTCTTATCCTGATGCTGTTTTAAATTCTGCACAAGTACCAATTTCGTACGATGCCACGATTATTTTCCCGGTTACCCCATCTTCTCCTGCTGCCGGTAGTACCTATGTTCCTAATCGTAGTTCCTATTTAGATACTATCTATCCTAAGTGGGGACGTTGTAGTGGCGGCAGTTGCCGTGGCTACAATCAATAGTGGCCTGCGCCAAAAATCCCGCTATGTCATTAACCCATCCGCCGGACTTTACCTTTTATGGGCGTCCACCTCCGCATAACATACAACCGCCCGGCAAAATTTAGGGATTGCAGTAGTGGCATTGACAGACACCTGGCAAATGGATACTATCGCTTAGTTGCGAATTGAAATGGGAAATCCCGCCTAAGGAGAGGGCCGGTTATGAAGGCATCATTTCTTAAGAAGATATGGATCATCATAGTCACGGTTACTTCTACCCTGTGGATCTGCCTTCTCGTGTTCTATCTGAGGCTTACCCGGACTTATAACAGGGAATATGCTGACAGTGTACTCAGGTGGTGGTCGGGCGTGCTGCTCCGGGAGGTGGGGGCTTCCTGGGAAGTGTCTGACACGCATAATGTCACGATAAAACCGGGGCGGCCGCATATTATAATGGCGAATCACCGGAGTTATTTCGATATCCCCCTGAGCTTTGTCTCCCTGCCCGGCAGTATCCGCATGCTGGCCAAGAAGGAACTCTTTAAGGTCCCAATTTGGGGCCAGGGTATGAAGGCGGCAGAGTTTATCTCCATTGACCGTCACGATCTTGATCAAGCCCTCAAGGATCTCGCTGAGGCCCGCCAGATAATGCAAAGCGGGATTGTCCTCTGGGTAGCTCCTGAAGGGACCAGGTCACGCACAGGAAGACTCGGGGACTTTAAAAAGGGCGGGTTTATGCTGGCACTGCAGACAGGGGCAATTATTATCCCTGTAGGCATCCAGGGGAGTGAGACTATCCTGCCGCCGGATACCTTTGATTTTGTTCTTGGCCGTAAGATCGAGGTAAATATCGGTGAGCCCATAGATGCCTCACTCTATAACATCGAACAAAGGGACGCCTTGATGCAAAATGTACGGCATGCCATAGAGGGATTGGCCGGCGAGAAGAAATAAGATATACACTTCACAAAGATTAATGCCCATGCGATGGTTATTTATTTGACAACCAGGGTTTGGGCGATCTCTTTTACCAGGGCTTTATTTGAATCCCCTAATTCAATATCCGTATGGATAGCTTCGATATCCGTATGGATAGCTTCGATATCCGTATGGATAGCTTCGATATCCGTATGGATAGCCTTGATATCCGTATGAATAGCCTTGATATCCGTATGGATAGGTTTGATAGACGGGTTGCGCAGAGGTAGAATATGTATTCTGCTGCTGCAGCTTGGATTGCGCCTGGGTGAGCGACTGCTGCGCTGAATTCAACTGTTGCTGAGTTGAAGACAGTTGTTGCTGAGTCGAGGCCAACTGCTGCTGAGTTGAATTAAGCGAGTTGCCAAGTGAATTGACCTGGTTTTGTAAAGCCTGGACCTGCTCACTGGTTGCATACGAAGTACAGCTTGTGGCTGTTAACGTGGTTAATAGCACTAATGTCAGTAAAACAACAGCGGCTTTGTTTTTCAATTTTAACCTCCCTGGTATTATCTGATACCAAGTATAGAGGAGCGGTTTCGGGTATGCTTGACAGCGGACTTATAAACACCTGATATTAAACTAATAATTTCTGAATTTGATTGAGGCTTGGGGAACAAGTTGAAGCAGTTCCTATCCTTGCAATCTTTTCTCCCGTCTTACCTGATACCTTCAATATTTGCTGTTCACTATTGACGTTACTTGAAGTCAGCTTTAACAATTCTATCAGCCTTAATCCACAGGCGGCCGGCAGCCAGGTTGCGCCCCGTTACTAACTACTTTCCTTGATGGCAATCAAGCGCCAGTTGACGCCATGCAGGCCTGCGCTTACCCAGGCAGCCTGTTTTTGGGACTGCTTGCCGGTTTCATGGCTGGTGAAAGTATAGGAACCTGAACCTGATCCCTGTGCGACAATGGTCTTACCCAGGGCTAAAAGCTCGGGGGACTGCTGATACATAGGATGGGTAAACAGGTTATTACCGGTCTCGGCGCCCCCGGTGTTAAATAAAAGCAGTCCGTCGGTCTGCAAAATGACAAATTCGATGCCGCTTGCTCCGGTCACCTTTTCAAATTCCCCGGAAAATAATTGGTCGGGCCTGAAGAGCGCGCTGAGTGATCCTGTAAACACACCCTTTTCTGAAAAAACGGGCCACATGATCACCAGTGCGTCGACGCCCTCGACTGTCCTGAACATAGGACTGAGGACCGGTTTCTTATCCCGGCTGAAATTCTTCATTTTCTCATCATCGCCGACGAATCGGCCCTCATATTTTTTATAACTGTCGGGCACAAAGGTTACCATCGTGCCGGCAGCATCGGTTGCGACCAGGTCAATTACATCGGGATGCTGGCTGAAGAGTTCATTGAGCACCTGCCGGGCTTCCGTCCCCTTTAACGGCACAGTTGCAAGTTTAGCCGCCGCCTCTGACATATCCTTGTCCAGCAGGTCAAGTTTGGATTGGACAGCCTGCTGAACCTGTGTAGCCGCTACCCCAGGTACCCCCGCCTGGCTCACAGCATAGCTTTGGGTGAAATCAGCTTGATAAAACTCGCTGTTTTGCGGTAGGTTGACAGTAAAATTGGGCAGGCTGGCCACTTCAACCTGTCCGCTGATTAGGCGGCAATCAAGCACGTGCCCGCCATATTTTCCATCACTGCTAACAAAATGCGCGTGATAGCCCGGATAGCTGAGTTCGCCGGTATACGATGGGCTCACGATAACCAACAGCGTGCCGTCCACGTTACTGAATTCAAAGGTTGGCTCGTTTTGCGTGATAGTAGAGTAAGGTGTGGTTGGGTACGGTTTATTCAGCTTGGTCAGGCTCCGGGCTTTTATCGATTCAAATTTGCCGGTCACCTTCATGGCATAAAAAATATTTGGCGTAGATAACTGGCTGTTCAGGTTCGCTTGCAGTTCCTGGTAGCCAAGCGGCTTACTTATTGAGATTACTTTATCCGGCTGGAAGAAAGTTACGGTAGCGTAGGGGGTGGTCCAGGCATCCGCAGCCTGATTGATTTTCCCCTGTGCCCCTATCTGATAGTATTTACCATTTAATCCGACAAGTTCGCCATCGATTCCGCTGAAAGTACCCAGC
>CAIYTC010000279.1 GCA_903929005.1 uncultured Dehalococcoidia bacterium
AGTGGCGGGATTGGCAGGGGAGAGGCGGAGTCGCTATCATTGGCGATGAGCCGCAAGCTACCTGTAATTATAGATGATAAGCATGCTCGTGAGTTAGCTGCCACAGTGAATGTGGAATATTGGGGTACGGGCGCCGTTTTGTTAGAAGCTTGCATGGCGGGTTTAGTGAACAGGCAGGAATTTGCAGCTGCACTACGTGAACTTGCCAGAGTAACCTGGTTGTCAGCGGAGGTGACCAGCGAACTGCTGCGCATAGCAGAAGAGGTGAAAGAATGACAAGAAAGGAACAGATGGTTGGTACGAGATTACCCGAGTCACTAATAGCTGACCTGGAAAAGATGGAAAAGGTTGAACAGACAGACCGCTCGACCGCTTTAAGGAAACTCCTTTACAGTGCCTTAAGGGACTGGAAACTGGACCATTATTCGCAGGAATATGGAAAATGCAGAATGACACTGGCCAAGGCCGCGGAGGAAGCCGGTGTGACAATATGGGAAATGATGGCTTGCCTGCGTCAGAAAAAAATACCTGCGCAGTATGACCTGGACGACCTGAAACATGACCTCGATGGAATTTTAAGCAGGCAGCGCCGGAAATTGCCTGCATCAAAGATCTGACACCCTCTACCCAATTTCTACATAACGGGATTCCCGGTAGATAGCCGTCGTGATCCAAGAGCGAGTGAAGCTTAACGGCGCCTTTGGTTTGACGGAAATCGGCCCGGGGGAACAGGCTCAAGCAAAGGGCGATGGTAGTGGAGTCGAGGCTGAGCAGCTTATTGTGGTTGAGCTTTCTCTATACTACTTCGGGGAGTCTCTTCTCTTCAACGTATCCTCTGAACCTATTTTGGACAAGTGTGATAATGCATAGATGATTATATATGCGCGGTGATTTATGTATACCCCATGGATAGCCGAGCTACCTGACCTACTTGCCACATTCCTGGCGCTTGGTGTCGGTGTCTAACATTATTTCAGCCTCTTCATCGATGTGCTGGAAAGCAGTGAGCGCATTTGGATAATGGCGACTTGATTAAGCCTGGTCAGGCGCTCGGACTGCACAAGACCCTGCCTGATAAAAACGGCGTTGAGGCTTTCCAGATTGGTCAGAACCACCAACTGCTCCAGTGGCGCATAATCGCGGATATTTCCCTCGGCTTCCGGGTTGTCCCTACGCCATTCTTTCGCAGTTTTTCCGAAGAGGGCAACATTGAGCAAATCGGCTTCAGTAGACTTATCCACATGCCGAATTCAAAGGCAATATCCTTGTGTGCAAACGTTCCACCGTATCTGCCGGCGCTGGCTCGCAACCCGACTGCATTGGTTTTTTCAACCCATTCCTTGACGCTTATCTTGTAGCTGTTAAGTACGGCTTTGCTTTTAATTATGGCAAATTCGCCATAATTAAAAGCCGGGTTGTGGACGCTCTCCCATATGCCAAGAAACTCGACGGTGTTGCGGTTTCTCAGCCAATCCGAGATGAAGAAATCGCCGTCTTTGGCCTTCAGCATATCCGTCAGTGAGATATAATCGCCCTCTTCAAACGCGAGAACGGTTATTGCGGTCCCCTGGACTGCTATGGTCGTTTTTCTTGCTTTGCTCATGTTGCCTCCTTTAGGCCGCGAACTGGCTCAAAGAAACGGTAGTGTATCATTTTGAAATACCGGGTACTTTCGGAATCCGGCGGCGACCAGACCGTGGTATAGATTGAAACCGTCGATATATACAGTTACCCTTTTCATGATTTAATGGTATTGACTTAGATTATATGGCAGGCTATTATATTAAATAGTTCAACGCCAGTGTGAGTAGCGCTGGCCCAACGGCCCTCTGAATAAGAGGGCTGTTCTTTTTTTGCAATAATTTATCATTCGATCAAGCCGTGCTCAATTAAGTTTCTTCCGATTATAAACATTGACATAGCAGGACAGAATCAACAGAGGGAGATGTGGTGGGCTTTATGACAGGGGTGCGGTTGAAAATGAACGTGGAGAACTGAAATTGACACCAGGGCTAAAGAATAACATGCCCGACCCATTGTCAGACTTCACACAGCCTGATATTAAATGGGCTTGTGGCCGCTGATTACTGGGTATTCTAACCTTTTAGCTTTTTCCTGTTATCTCCCGGTAACCTGCCAGGGCAAATACTATGGCCAGAAGGCCGAAGGCGACGGCTGTAAGCGGAGTCCCGTCGAAAAACGCTCCGGCTATGGCACCGTACATGGCGGCGACAGCTCCAAAAATCCAGATTAATTTCACGGTCGGTAACCTCCTATCATTTACTCCATAATGCACTAAATATAAACAAACGTCAATAGGCAAGGGCAAATATTTCAAATATTATGCGTAATTCCCATATTTCTGTGCCGGCGGCAGCCATCAATTTGAAAATGCCGACCTTGCCACTCCCCTGGCATCCGGCCTCAGCGCGATTATATAGCCCCAAAATCAACGGCTATTGTTATAACCACTGCCGAAAGGCGCTATCTCTTCCCTAAATGAGCCTGAAGGCTCACCATTATGAGCCTAAACACCTGTCTGTATTAGCCGTTTGCGTCTTACCCTGACCAGCCGTGTTGTCCGACAATTGACCCAGTAAATTGTTTTAACGTGGGAAGAGACAGTGCGCATGAAGTCTATCTGGCCATACGGCAAGGGTGCTTGCCGTTTACCGCAGCAACAGGCCTATCGGGGCGTCACTATCCATAAAGCATGGCCGTATCATGCTGCGCTGCCTGTAACAAATATGCTGCCGCTGTGCGCCGTGAAAGGAATTGAAACCGCCCACCGCGTAAACAATTTAGTTATTCAAGATAATCAACAGGGCAGAAGTCCTCCGGGAGGTGCTGTATGCGCATATTTACCGATGTAGACTGATCCGCGGCCGTGCACAGAACCAAATAATATAAAAATAAAAAGGGAGGGTTAACAAAAGGGTTAACTAAACAAATGATCATAGAAGAAAAAGAAATAATTACCGACGACGAGGAAATCTCCGAAGTCAAATCCTCGAAAAACCCCGCCAAATTAAACGGGGAATTCAAGGCGTTTTTGCAGGATTTTGAGGATACCATTGAAAGCCTCAAAGCCGGCAATACTGATGCTCGCTTCCATCCCAAGAAGATGAAGGGGGCTTTTGTAGACCTGGCGCAGGGCCTCAACGAGGCGCTCGACCAGGTTGTCAACCCCGTTAACGAGGCCATCGACATCATCAATCTTTATGCCAAAGGCGATCTCAGCAAAGAGATGCGCAAGCTGACCGGCAAACAGGCTGCCCTCTCAGACGGTATCAATGCCGTAAGGGGCAACCTCAACCTGCTGGTAGCCGATGCCGGACTGCTGGCCAGGGCAGCGGTAGAAGGCAAATTAGCCACGCGGGCCGATGCCAGCAAGCACCAGGGCGACTTCCGCAAAATCGTGCAGGGCGTCGACGACTGCCTCGACGCGGTCATCGGGCCGTTAAACGTGGCAGCCGACTATGTCGACAAGATCTCCAAGGGCAACATACCACCCAAGATCACCGACACCTACAATGGCGACTTCAACGTCCTCAAAAACAACCTAAATATGGCCATCGACGCCATCAACATGCTGGTAGCCGATGCCGGACTGCTTGCCAAAGCAGCAGTTGAGGGCAAATTGGCCACCCGGGCCGATGCCAGCAAGCACTTTGGCGACTACCGCAAGATCGTCCAGGGAGTTGACGACTGCTTAGACGCAGTGATCGGGCCATTGAACGTGGCAGCGGACTATGTCGACAAGATCTCCAAGGGCAACATTCCGCCCAGGATAACGGACACTTACAACGGCGACTTCAATGTCCTCAAGAACAACCTCAATATGGCCATCGACGCGGTCAACAACCTGGTAGCCGATGCCGGCCTGCTCTCCAAGGCAGCGGTCGAGGGCAAATTGGCCACGCGGGCCGATGCCAGCAAGCACTTTGGCGACTTCCGCAAGATCGTCCAGGGCGTTGACGATTGTCTCGATGCCGTGATCGGGCCATTGAACGTGGCAGCGGATTACGTTGACAAGATCTCCAAGGGCAACATACCGCCCAAGATCACCGACACCTACAACGGCGACTTCAATGTCTTAAAGAATAACCTCAACATGGCCATCGACGCGGTCAACAACCTGGTAGCCGACGCCGGACTGCTCTCCAAGGCAGCCGTGGAAGGTAAATTAGCTACCCGCGCCGATGCCAGCAAGCACTTCGGCGACTACCGCGCAATCGTCCAGGGCGTCAATGAATGACTCGACGCGGTCATCGGGCC
>CAIYTC010000280.1 GCA_903929005.1 uncultured Dehalococcoidia bacterium
AAAGAATGCTAACTTGGGATTTCTGAGGATGTGACTTTTGGCTACGGTGAACTCGTACATTTTGCCTTCCTTGCTAAATCCTCATCCCACATCTTCATTTCAATTCGCTCAACCGTTTATGGCCAGAGCGGGATCAAGCCGAGATGCCTTCCAGGCGGGATACATGCCGGCAATCACGCTGAGCCCTGCTGCCACTAGAACTATTGTTAGGAAGCTCTCCACATTGATCACCACGGGCAGAGTTATCTCCTGACCACCGGGCGCTTGCATTTTGATCTGCAGGCTCCGTAGATAAAGGGCAACGATAAGCCCCAGGACGCCCCCCAGCACTCCGCCCATCAAACCCAAGACGGCGCTCTCCATAAGAAATATATTTCTAATGTTCTTGCCGCAGGCTCCCATGGCCATGAACATGCCAATCTCGCTGGTCTTCTCATTAACCAGCATGTACATTACGCTGCCTATTCCAAAGGCGGCTATTATCATAATCAATAGCATAATCAGTCTATTCTGAAACTTTTCTATGGCCAGCGTCTTCAAGATCTCGGGGTAAAGCGTCTGCCAGCTTTCCGCCTTGTATCCCTGCCCCTGCAAATTTGCGGCAACGCCATCCGCCAAATAAACATCCTCCAGCTTTATATCGATCGAGGAGACCACATCTCCTTTGCCGGTGAAGTCTCTGGCTGTGGATAGGGATACGAAGGCGATATTCTCAGGCCATCCCGTGGGCAGTCTGAAGATTCCGGATACCACCAGGCTGCTGCCTCCTTCATCGGGAATGCCGGCAAAGATCGTCTGTCCCAACTTGACCTTCAGCCTATCGGCCAGCTTTTCCCCCAGGACCACCTTCTTGCCATTCTGGATAGAAGAGAGGTCACCCTGGAAGACATACTTTCCTATGTGGTAAATTTTGTCTACGTCGGCCGGATTTGCGCCAGACAGGGCTACGCTTTCCACGTTGTCCTTGTAGGTGAATGTCACCTCTGTGCCAAGGCCGGGCGAAACGGCAATCACACCGGGAATGGACCATATCCTGTCCACGAGGCTCTTGTAAAGGTAAATGTAGTCATCTCCTTCCCTGGGTGTGACGGTAACGTGAGGAAGATCCTCAACGATTATATCAAAAAGCATACCCTGAAATCCATCCTGCATGGAGACGGATATGAGAGATATGGCCACAGCTACTGCAATAGCCGCCACAGAGAGGAAAGTGCCTCTTTTTTTGTAGGCGATATGCCGCATGACTACAGAGAGCTCAAAGTCGGGAATGATGTTGGGCAGGGCCGGCACCTCTGCTAGCCTTTATGCCGCGTTATGGGTTATCAAGTTAGTGGACTGGCGGCAAGGATTATATAGTTTTATCACGCTTAATAGTTATATTATGGGAGAATTCATTGAGGAAGCCATTTTATTTGAACACACCTGTGGTGCTCAAGACGAACGAGATTGTAGCATCCTGAAACATCTAATCCTAGCTGAGGTACGCAAGTCCAATGCACCCGCCTGGGTAGCTGAAGAACTGGAG
>CAIYTC010000281.1 GCA_903929005.1 uncultured Dehalococcoidia bacterium
ATGCACGTGTTCCTTGAGCAGGTGGGCGAATTTCATGGCGTACATGCAGCAGACACGCGAGCAATAGGCGTGGTATTTTTCATCGCGGCTGCCCACACAGTGGATGAGCGCTACACTCTTGGGTTCCTGGCCGTTCTTGAGCAAAACGCGGCCGGAAGTCGGCCCGGCCGAGTTGACCATGCGCTCGAATTCCAGGCTGGTTATCACGTTATCCAGGCGGCCGTAGCCGTATTCCTTGATGGGCGTGGGGTCGAAGGCCTGGTAGCCGGTGGTCAGGATGATGTTGCCGACCTCGATTTCCTGCACCTCGTCCTCCTGCTGGAAGTCAATCGCATTGCGCTCGCAGAACTTCTCGCAGGCGCGGCACTTGCCCTTGATAAAGTAGGTGCAGTGCTCCCTGTCGATGACGGTTATATTGGGTACCGCCTGGGCGAACGGTGTATAGATGGCCTTGCGCTTGGAAAGTTTTTCGTCGAACTCACTGTCGACCTTGACCGGGCATTTCGTCACACATGTCCCGCAGCCGTTGCATTTTGCGGCGTTCACGTAGCGCGCCTTTTTTCTTATTTTGACCCTGAAGTTGCCCACGTAGCCTGAAACGTAATCTACCTCGCTGTAGGTCATCAGTTCGATGGAGGGGTGGGCGCCCACCAGGCTCATCTTGGGCGTCAGGATGCAGGCTGAGCAGTCGAGCGTGGGGAAGGTTTTATCGAGCTGCATCATATGTCCGCCGATGCTGGGTTCTTTTTCTACTAAGTAAACTTTGTGACCGCTGTTGGCGATCTCCAGCGCTGCCTGTATGCCGGCTATGCCGCCGCCGACGATCAGTGTATCCGGGTGTACAGGCACTTCCTTGTTCTCCAGGGGTTGGTGGTAATAAACACGCCGTACTGCTGCGTTGACGAGCGCACGGGCTTTCTCCGTGGCCTCCTTGCGCGACTCGGTCACCCAGGAGCAGTGCTCGCGGATGTTGGCCATCTCGAAATAGTAAGGGTTCAGGCCAGCGTCCTGCACCGCCCGGCGGAAAGTGGGTTCATGCATCTGGGGAGAGCAGGATGCCACCACAACGCGGTTGACGCCGAGTTCCTTGATGTCGTTTTTAATCAGGTCCTGCCCGGGGTCCGAGCACATGAACTTATAATCACGTGAAACTACGACAGATGGCAGTCCCCTGGCATATTCCGCAACCTTCTCAACATCCACTGTAGCAGCAATATTGCTGCCGCAATGACAGACATAGACACCTATCCTCGGTTCCATCATGACCTCCTTGGCAGGCTTAAATTAAGTCTCACGACGCTGCTGAAGCTAAAATATACAATGCACGCAGACATTCGAACTTCTGCACGATTATATCACCCTGTATCAGAACCGACAAGCATTAGCAGTTAAATTTATAACGTGAGCCTGTATGTGATAAAATTATGCGGTTTTTCGGGAGCAAGAGCTTGAAGATTTTAATTACCAATGACGATGGCGTAAATGCCGATGGCCTGTGGACGCTGGTAGCCCGGTTAAAAGAAGTCGGCGATGTGACCGTGGTTGCCCCCGACCGCGAACAGAGCGGTGTCGGCACTTCCATGAGCTTTCACCACCCGATAAGGCTGACCAGGATACATGAGAAAATCCAGGGCATTGATACCTATGCGGTGGAAGGAACGCCTGCGGATAGTGTCATAATGGCAATTAAAGTTGTTATGAAAGATGGCATAGACCTGGTAGTATCCGGTATAAACCAGGGCCCGAACTGTGGATATGACGTGTTCCTTTCAGGCACTGTCGGCGCTGCGCTGCAGGGCTTTTTTTACTCCATACCTTCTATTGCTATATCGATGAATGCTTTTACCAACCCGATGTTTGCTACCGGGGCGCGGGTTGCCAGGGAATTGGCTGAGTACGTTAAGAATAAAGGCCTCAAGGGCAAGCTGCTCCTGAACGTGAATGTGCCTGATATGCCGCTGGGTGAAATACAGGGTGTGGATGTGACCAGATTGGGGGAGAAGATATATTCGGCCGGCATTGAAACCGGCAACGACGGAAGGCATGATTACTACTGGATAATGCACAGGGGCGTTGATATGGGAGATGTGAGCGGCACCGACCTGTGGGCTCTCAAGCATAACAGGATCTCCATCACACCGCTGCGCTTTAACCGCGGCGAATACAGCACAGAATTCGTCAAGGATATGGCGCCGGCTGTGGCCAGGCGCCTGCTCGGTAAAAAATAATCAGCAACAAGGAGGATTAAATGTCAGAAGTTGTAATAGTCAGCGGTGTGAGGACCGCCATAGGAACTTTCGGCCAGGGCCTCAAGGAACAGCCGGCGGCCAGGCTGGGTGCAATAGTTATTAAGGACGTGTTGAAGAGGGTAGGCCTCAGGCCGAAATCCAGTGCGAAATTGATGGATTATGGGCCCAGGTCGCTGGCCGGTGGTGGGCTCAGCGAACTTGAGCAAAAATATTATGACTGGCCTGACGGTCTCAAGGAGATACAGGTGGATGAGGTTATCATGGGCAATGTGCTGCAGGCTGCCCAGGGGCAAAACCCGGGCAGGCAGGCCATGATATACGCCGGGCTGCCCAAGGAAACACCCGGATATACCGTAAATAAGATTTGCGGTTCGGGGTTAAAGGCGGTCATTGCGGGCGCCCAGGCTATAATCCTTGATGATGCCGAGGTAGTTATTGCCGGCGGCATGGAGAGCATGAGCAATGCCCCCTATGCCATGACGCGTGCCAGGTGGGGCTACCGTATGGACCTGACAGGCAAAGGCGAGGTGCTGGACCTGATGGTCTACGACGGCCTGTGGGAACTTTACTATGGATACCACATGGGTGTAACCGCGGAAAATATCGCCGCAAAATATGGCTTTTCACGTGAAGAGCAGGATAAGCTGGGACTGATGAGCCACCAGCGGGCTATGGCGGCCATCAAGGACGGCACCTTCAAGCAGGAGATAGTGCCGGTGGTTTCCCCGCAGAAAAAGGGTGACCCGGTCGTGTTCGAGACCGACGAAAGGCCGATGGAGACCAATATGGAGAAGATGGGCAAGCTGGCCCCCGCATTTAAGAAAGACGGCACGGTTACAGCCGGTAACGCCTCGGGTATCAATGACGGTGCGGCCGCAGTTTTGCTGATGTCGGCGAAGAAGGCTAAAGAAATGGGGCTTGAACCCATGGTGAAAGTCAAATCCTTTGCTTCCGGCGGACTTGATCCTGCCTACATGGGCTTGGGCGTCGTGCCGGCCGTAAAGAAGGCGCTGGAAAAAGCTAAACTGTCGGTAAAGGATATCGATGTAGTTGAGCTGAACGAAGCCTTCGCGTCGCAGGCGCTGGGCTGCGTGAGGGAACTGGGATTCGACCTGGATAAGACCAATGTCCAGGGCAGCGGCATTTCACTGGGGCACCCCATCGGTGCAACAGGCGGACGCGTGCTGGTGACGCTGGCATATGAAATGAAGAGGCGCAACCTCAAGCACGGCCTGGCCACCATGTGCATCGGCGGCGGCATGGGCATTGCTATGGTAGTTGAACGGTAGAAGCTAAAGAAAGTGGGGAAAATACTGATTGTCAACACCGGGCCGACCGGGCAGGAGCGGTTCAGTTCTTACCCGGTCGATGATAAGGCGGAACTCGATGCGCCGCCGGATAAATGGGCGCAGGCCGCAGCCGAAAGGCTAAGCGAATATGCCGTAAAGGCGGTTTATACCTGCCCCGTGCCCGGCGCGGAAGAGATGGCGGAGATAATCGCGGCACGGTTTGGCTTGAAGGCGGACATGCTGGCCGGGTTAAATACCCCTCAATCGCTGCGCTGGACAGGCATGGATCCTGAGGACGCAATGCTATTCGACTGCCCGTTTGCCGAAGCTCCTGCTGAGGTTAAGGTAAAATTGCCCTTCGATAACAGTATCGGCGAGATAAGGGAAAGCGCGGCTGCCGCAATTGATGGTGTGGCAGTGAAACATAAAAAGGAGACGATTGTCATTGTATCGCACCGGGCGCTAACGGTCATCATGATCCTGCATATGGTGCATATGCATAACAGGCATTACCGCCAAATTGCCCAGGACTTCGGCGCCGTCAATTTGTTCGAGGTCAGGTTCGGGATGACCTCAGCCCTTTACATAAATGACACATGCCACCTGCATGGGTTAATATAAATGGATGTAGGGGCGTTCCTTCAGGTGCTCCCGGAATCAAGGTCATGTCATTGCGGTGAGCCGAAGCTGCGAGCCGAAGGCGTGGCAGGAAGCGAAGCAATCTGCCCGAAAGCCAGATTTGGATTAAAATGTAACAGAGAAGCACTATGAATAAAATAAAAGCTGGAATTATCAATGTCACCGGTTATGCCGGGGTTGAGCTGGCGCGCATCCTCTGGCAGCATACGCAGGTGGAGCTGGTTTCAGTCACAGGTAGAAGCGCTGCCGGCAAAAAGCTGGGCGATGTTTTCCCGCACCTGGCTGCTACGGGATTGACTATAACAGCCGAATTGGAAACTAAGGTTGATATCGTTTTTTCAGCCCTGACGCATAAAACCAGCGCCGAGGGAATTATCCCGCTGCTTAACAAGGGTATGCGGGTCGTGGACATGAGTGCCGATTTCAGGCTCAAAGAAGCAACCTGGTATCCGCAGTGGTACGATTTTGATCATCCTGCGCCCGAACTTCTTAAAAAGGCGGTTTATGGATTGCCGGAATTGCACCGGGGCAGCATTGCAGCCGCCCAGATCGTAGCTAACCCCGGCTGTTACCCGACCTCGGCCATACTCGCACTGGCGCCGCTGGTCAAGCTGGGCCTGGTTGAACCCGACCTGGTGGTCGATAGCAAGTCCGGTGTTTCAGGCGCCGGGCGGACATTGACCTTGCCAACCCATTTCGCGGAGGCCAGCGATAACGTGCGCGCCTACGGGTTAGGCGGGCACAGGCACCTCCCTGAAATCTCCCAGGAACTTGAAGCGCTGGATCCCTTTAAGAGCGTTGCGGTAACCTTTATCCCGCACGTTGTTCCCATGACGCGCGGGATTGAAAGCACGTGCTATGCCAGGGCCAGAGCTGGAAAATTGTCCGGCGGCAAAGAGGAACTGGATAAGGTTTACTACGACTTTTACAGGGATGAACCGTATACACGGGTGATGCAACAGCCACCTGAAACCAAGCATACCTGGGGCAGCAATTTGTGCCTGCTTTATCCTGTTATCCATCTGAAAACAGGCAGAGTTGTGGTGATAAGCTGTATAGATAACCTGGTCAAGGGCGCCGCTGGACAAGCAGTTCAAAATATGAATATAATGTTTGGTTTTCCTGAGACGGACGGGCTGGAAGCCCTCCCCATCTACCCATAGAATCGTGCCCCCATCGTCTAGAGGCCTAGGACACCAGCCTTTCAAGCTGGGCACAGGGATTCGAATTCCCTTGGGGGCACCAATACTTTTCAATAACACCCCTGCTATAATAGACTATAAGAGATGAAATCATTATTTTCTAAGTTTCGGTGGCTAATAAAAAGCAAATTCCCGATATACACAATTCTGATGGCCTTACTCATCACCGGCTGCTCCGAATCTGCCAACCCTGCGCCTGCGACTCAATCGCCCGTGGATATGGCGCCGAAATTGGGCGTTAATTCTCTCTCCATATCAGTACAGTTTAAAGAAGGGGATTCGAAGACTATTACTAAAAATATTACGTTTATGAACGAGGGCGAGGGTGTGATGATCTGGGCGGTCAGGAAATCTGTTCCCTGGATGTGGATGAATGAAGCAGATGGAGCGCTGGAAAAGGGCTATTCAAAGAACCTCGAAATATTTATTGCCCCGTCAGGTAAGGCCCCGGGGACTTATACTGACAACATAACCATTGAGGGCACTGGCACGCGCAATTCTCCGCAAAGTGTAGTGGTTACTATGGTCATCACCCCTGCCGATACAACCGGGACAGGTGGGGATACTACAGTAGTTAAGAAAACTGTGCCCCTCCCTCCCTGGGATTACACTGAATATTATAACGATAACTATAATTTCAGGCTGAGGTACCCCAAGGATTTCCAGCAAAAGCAATTGGCGGACGCAACTTTTGGGGCAGAAGCTTCTGCCAGCTCAACGCAAGTCAATAGCATCAGGATAAATATCGTAGGCTCTTTAGGGGTTGATTATACTGCGGTTACGCTTGAATGGGCCAAGGCCATCAGGATGTCGGGCGGTGGATCAAGTCCGAAGGTTATATCCAGCGAAAACGGGACCCTGCTGGATGGGGTCACGCCGGCATTCGAAATGCTGTATGAAGCCAGGTCATCAACCAAGAGCTCTTCCCAGGTCTATATCTACGGGGTAAAAAAGGGCAGCAAGTATATACTGTTCGGCGCCGTGGCGCCGCTGGCAAGCGCCCCTGAAAGGCTGCAATTGTGGAAAGAGATAGCACATACGCTGGAGTTTGTGGATAAGAACTAAGGGGCAATCCATTTTTCCCGCGTGACAGCGGGAACAGAATCACCGGTTTTGGAAGGCGCCATGTGCAGATTGTAGTAAAGCGGCTGCGCCGAAAGGTTCGTCAGTACATAGCTGAAATTGTAGACATTGGTGGTGTAGCCAACTTTTGCCGTAGTCCTGCGGACCGGTATCTCTACCGGTTGGCCGTTCACTTCCAGCGCCATCTCAGTCGTGAGGTATTCAAACCAGAAATCTATGGGCTTTTGCGCCGTTACACTGCGTTCCTCCCGGTAGCCCGCAGGCAGACCGATGGAAAATACGCTGTTGCTTTCGGTGATTGTCACCTGCCTTTCCTTTGTATCGCCGGCTTGTGACGGGGGCTGACTGACCAAAGGCGCAGGCGGTTGGGACTGCGGCGGCTCTTCGCCTTTGCTGCCCGAATAGACTTTTATGCCACCCTGCAACGGGTTACAGGCAAAGGCGTTGCAGCCGGACTGTATGAGAATTACTACCGGTATCGCCATGGCGATAACAAGCTTTAGTGCAGTTTTGTCCATCAGGGCAATTATACCAGCTTTATCTGGTTATCAACGATTTCTTCAGCCGGGCAAGCCAGAAATCCACGGGGGCAGCCGTCCGCATTTTCTTTAATCAGTTAATAATCTATAATTGCAGGCTGTTGTCAGAGATTAGTGCCGGGCAGATTCTACCGTTATAAATCAAGGAGGATAGATGGAATTCAAGTATCTTAAATATGAAGTCGCGGAAAATATCCTGACCCTCACACTTAATACTCCGGATAAAATGAACGCGGTGAACGCCGCCTCCTGTAAAGAACTCATAGAAGCTTTCGATGCCGCTGACCTCGATGATGATATCGGGGCGGTTATCGTGACGGGCGCCGGCCGGGCTTTCTGCGCGGGCGCTGACCTGTCGGATGACGATAACCAGGATACTTTCTATGACAGGTTTACGGGTAAGGCGGATACTACCCCGCGCAGGGACGATGGCGGTGTGGTCTGTCTGAGGATATATGATATGAAGAAGCCGGTTATCGCGGCTATCAACGGGGCAGCCGTGGGATTCGGCAGCACGCTGACCTTGCCCATGGATATACGCATCGCCTCCAAAAAGGCCAGGATGGGATTTGTATTCGCCAGGCGGGGCATTATCCTCGACGGGGCGGCGACCTGGTTCCTTCCACGCCTGGTGGGCATGAGCGCCGCGGCAGAATGGGTTTACAGCGGCAGGATATTCAATGCTCAGGAGGCTTTCGACAGACGGTTAGTGAGCGAACTGCTGGAACCTGATGAACTGCTGCCGCGCGCCAGGCAGATCGCCCGCGAGATCGTCGATAACAGCTCTTCCATATCTGTCGCCCTGTGCCGGCAATTGATGTGGAAAATGCTGGGCGCGGACCATCCTATGGAAGCGCATATACTGGAATCCAAAATATTAAACTGGATGTACGGCGTGGGCGATTCGCAGGAAGGGATTACATCATTCCTGGAGAAAAGGCCGCCCGCCTTTCCCATGAAAGTCAGCAAGGATATGCCCGCATTTTACCCGTGGTGGAAGCCAAGGGAATTCAGGCCCTGAATAACCCCGTCATTGTGAACGAAGTGAAGCAATCCCATGGTTAGTGACGTTATGCCTTGAGATTGCTTCGTCGTTGCGGCTCCTCGCAATGACATTTTTGG
>CAIYTC010000282.1 GCA_903929005.1 uncultured Dehalococcoidia bacterium
CATAAACAGCCGGGCTGTACAGGAAAGGTGAAGCTGCGGTGTCATAGTATGTATTGCTTAAAGCGCATTTGATTTCGGGAATCAATTCGTAGAACGGCAGTCCGCCACCCAGGTGCGCAAGAATCACCGTCAACTCCTGGTGAGCCTGTATGAACCTGCCAAGAATCCCGGGAACCATAGTGCCTTTGCCGGGGTACTCGTGCCCGACCGGTTCCGAAGCATGCAATGAAAGCACCAGTCCCCGCTCGATCATATGATTTACTATTGGATTCATGAGGTTAGTATCGCAAAGGTCATAGCCCTGGGCATCGGGCCGCAATTCACCAACCCCTTTAACCCCGCATTTATAGCAGCGTTCCAGTTCTGCCAGCGCCTTTGCGCCTTCCAGCGGTTGAATTGCACAAAAACCGATCAATCTGTGCGGGTATCTACCTATTGATTCCAGTATATAATCATTGGAACGCATACACATCTGGTGGCTTTCCCAGCCAATATTCTGTACCACCGACCTGGATATCTCACGGCTATCCATAGCCCGGATCAACTCTTCAGCCGAGCACATTTTTGAATCCGGTTTTGAGTATAGCATCCTGAAGCAGCCATCGGATGAGCAATACTGCTCCCGTTGCTCAATTACATACGGGCTGAAAATATGTGTGTGCGCATCGATAATCACGCCAAGAATTATAATTTACTGCCCCTGCATAAACAATATGCCTGTGTAACCAACGTTGGATTAAAGCTAATCAAAATGGACAGGTTCAGGCTGAGTAGCTTATAATAAGCCGGGTTCAAGCTATATTATAGAAACAATTCGCACGTATACTTGTTGCTTAGATTCTCCGGTAGTATTGCCACTTATGACTGATTATAATATTACTGACCTGGAAAACACCGCCCGGAAGCTGCGGCGCCACGTTATCAACATGATTTCCACAGCGGGCAGCGGCCACCCCGGCGGATCGCTCTCAGCAGCAGATATCGTCACAGCGCTATACTTCAAAATTATGAGGCATGACCCCGGCCAACCCCAGTGGCCGGAGCGTGACCGTTTTGTGTTAAGCAAGGGGCACGCCGCTCCTATCCTGTACGCGGCACTGGCGGAGTGCGGATATTTCCCGGTTGACTTGCTCACCACCCTGAGGAAAACCGGCGCCTGCCTGCAGGGACATACAGACAGCCGGCTTACCCCCGGGGTTGATGTATCGGCAGGTTCGCTGGGCCAGGGTTTGTCCGTGGGCATTGGCATGGCGCTGGCCGCCCGGCTGGATAAAAAGGACTACCGCACCTACATTCTGCTGGGAGACGGTGAATGCGATGAAGGCCAGGTATGGGAAGCGGCCATGTTTGCACCCAACTACAAATTGGATAACATTACAGCCATCGTTGATTACAACAGCCTGCAGCTTGATGGTTTCACCAAAGATATCATGAACCTTGAGCCTTTTATGGATAAGTGGCGTTCATTCAAGTGGGAAGTAATGGAAATAGACGGCCATGCTATGCAGCAGATCATTGATGCAATCCGGCAGGCTAAGACAGTCAAAGGAAGGCCAACCGTAATTGTAGCGCATACAATCAAAGGCAAAGGCGTTAGTTTCATGGAGAATAACGTCGATTGGCACGGCAAGGCGCCTAACAAGTCTGAGACTGAAATAGCGCTTAAAGAGCTGTCATGATCGATTACACAGAGCTTTCAACGCGTGAAGCCTACGGTAAAATAATTACCGAAATGGGGGCTGTTGACACCCGCATTGTGGTACTCGATGCCGATTTATCCCGGTCAGTAATGACGAAATATTTTGCCCAGGCCCACCCCGGCCGCTTTTTTCAGTGCGGCCTGGCTGAACAAAATATGATAAGCATCGCGGCGGGCCTGGCGTCCTGCGGGAAAATACCATTGGCCAGTACGTTCGCGGTATTTGCCTCGTGCCGCTGTTTTGACCAGGTGCGCATGTGCGTGGCACAGCCAAAAGCAAACGTAAAAATCGTCTCTACACATGGCGGCATCACGGTGGGCGAAGATGGGTCCTCGCACCAGGCAATCGAAGACCTGGCCCTGTATTGCTCTTTGCCGAATTTCAACGTCATCGCGCCCTCCGATTCAATTGAAACCGTGGAGGCTATCAAGGCAGCCATAGCCACTGACGGCCCCTTCTATGTACGGCTGGGCCGTTCTAAAACACCTGTGATCTATGCTAACGGCTGCAAATTCAAATTGGGCCAGGCTGATATGCTACTGGATGGACGCGACGCGTCCATAATTGCCACAGGGATTATGGTGTCTAAATCCATAGAAGCCGCGAATTTGCTCAAACTTGACGGCGTACATTGCCGTGTACTGAATATGTCCACTCTTAAACCCGTAGACCGGCTATCTATTATCGCGGCAGCGGCCGATACGGGGGCCATAGTCACCGCGGAAGAACATCTGCTGCACGGCGGTTTGGGAAGTATCGTTGCCCAGGTATTATCAGCAAACATACCTGTTCCCCTGGTTTCAATAGGTATCGACGATACCTATTGTCAATCCGGCAAGCCGGATGAACTGCTCGAGATGAACGGGTTGACTGCTCCTGCCATCGCGGCTGCAGTACGGGACGTAGTTACAAAAAAGAATAAGCGCTATACTTAATCCAAAGATGGTAGGCGATCACCTGATCACGGGGTACTAAAATTAAGCTATGGAAAATGACCTGCACGCAGCGTTTATGAACAAGGAGAGGGCAGAACTCTTCTTAAATAACCTGGCGCAACTCCACACCGATAAGACTATTAATGATGCATCACATGCTGCTCTCAAATCAGAGTATTCGGTCAACCTCCAGCATGCCCGGATAAAGATCGAGGGGATTAAACAGGAGTTAAATAGCAGAATGGCCTTGAAATCGCGCCAGCTTGGTGTGCTTAAACATGAACTTGCCAATCTCGATGCGCGGTTCAAAGTCGGCCAGATTCCATCGGGGACCTACCTGAGGCTGAGTAAAAACCCGCAGAAAAAGGCCTCTGACCTGGACGCGGAAATTGCCAACCTGAATTCCCTGATAGGCGCTCAACATTCGTCTGAAATCACACTACCGGAATCTACCGTCCTGACAGCGCTTTTTTCTTCGATATTCCAGGCGTGGAAAGCACGCACTTATGCCGTTCCCGGTCGGCAGATGTGGACGCCGCCGGCACAGCCTGCCGCTCCTGCTGAGATCACTGCGCCTGTGCCATCCCCTGATACTACGAGTGTATCAAACCTGCACATACTGCCTGATAAGGCTTATCCCGGTGGTTCAATAGGTGTCATTGCAACCGTGGTCAATTCAGGGCAGGCTAAGGTTCAACACAGGGCGGAGTTTAAGATCAACGGCAGGCTTGAGGCTGTAAATGAGATGACCATTGAAGCAGGCCAGAACCAGGAGGTAACTTTTATGACTGTTGGCGGGGCGCCTGGTGATTACCATATTTCGGTTGACAACGCTACAGGCTTTCTCAAAATTATACCTACCGCCTGATTTTATTCGCCTGATATGAAGACTCGTATACTCGCCCTGCTTATTGCATTCATCGTTATAGCTATCCTGATTGCAGTTGCCCTTTACAGCAACCTGGCCATTTACATCTCTATCATAGCCATCGGAATGGCGCTGGCCCTGCAGAAATACGTTGCCAGCTATTTCGGTTACTTCGTGATTGTATTTTCCAATATGCTGCATGTTGGTGACCGCATACGCATCGACAGCTATAAAGGCGATGTAAGACATATCGGCGTCTTTTATATCACACTGGACGAAGTGGGCGAGGATGAAAAATTGGGTGGGGAACTGACCGGGAAAATACTGCATGTACCCAATCTGATTGTTCTGGACAAGCCAGTTTTGAATTTCTCCAAGGGCTACGAAAAGAACTGCAAAATTATGCAGTGTGACTACATATTTGATGAGATCCGCATACCCATATCCTCGGATAGCGATATTGCCAATGCTGTATTGCTATTGGAAGAGATTATCAATTCAGAGGATGAAGAGTATTTAGTGCAGTCAAAGGAAGTATTTAGAGAGAATTATCCTGCCTTTTTACACGAAGCTGAGAGCAACCGGCGGGTATTGATACATGTTGAAGAGCAGAGGATCTGGTTGAAGGGCAAATTCGTGACGCCTTACAGGCAGAGGAATGAGCTCCGCACCAAAATGTATTTGAGGTTTATCGAGCACACCGGTAAAGATTCCAACATCCGTCTTGCTTAAAGGCCTTTTGCCAATAGCCGTGGTCTTCGGAACCGGGGGGCGTGGGTTCGAACCCCTTTAGGCGCGCTATCTAAACCGACCCTTTTGCCGATATATTGTGGATAGATCTTCGGATGTTTTTACCGGCAGGCAGTTAAGGAGAATAAGAATGGATCTTGAACAGAAGGTTATTTTGATCACCGGGGCTTCATCGGGAATTGGGAAAGCAGTCGCGCTGGCGCTGAGCCATGGGCATAACCGCATTGTTATCACAGCCCGCCGAAAAGAATTATTGTCAGATGTAGCGGAAACCATACAGAAGAACGGCAGTGAAGCCCTGGCAATCGACGGGGACGCGCTGGATGAGGAACAGGCGGCAAATATCATTCAGCAGGCAGTAGTGCAATTTGGCCGCATCGACATCGCATTACTTAATATCGGCGCCGGGCCTTCCCTCAGTATCGCACAGGCCTGTCCTGACGATATCAAACAGAATATGCGTGTGAATTATGATACGATGATTAATTTCTTCTGTCCGCTTGTCCGGCAAATGAAAGTCCAAGATTCGGGGGGAATCATCGCCAATACCAATTCGCTGGCAGGATTCCTGGGACTTCCAACCCAGGGGCAGTATTCAGCCGCCAAAGCAGCCTGTCGAATTTTCCTGGATACCGCCAGGATTGAATTGAAGCAGTACAATATCAGGGTACTGACGATTTGTCCCGGGTTTGTGGTAACAGAGAGAAATAAGCAAGGTGGAATTCCCGGGTCCCTCACAATGAGCATGGATGATGCAGCCAGAAATATCCTGAAGGCTTTGAAATCTGAAAGCAAAGAGTACCTGTTTCCAACCCGCCTGAAGATAGCAATTATGCTGCCAAGGTTTCTGCCACGGTTTGCAACGGAGAGGATTCTATCCCGGCTCTTACATTCTTAACTGCAATACTGAAAAAAGGCCAGGTGTAGAATTATGCGACTTCGATGCCGATGGGTCCGAATCCCTCCAGTTTCGATATCTTAACCAACCCTTTTGCCGACATTTTGCCGACAAACCGTCCGGCACGACATGGCACCCAATGGTACGCCCTGGAACTAATCCGTGTTTGTGATTTAGCCAATCATTCTTCATTCATAATGTTGTCATGTTTTAGCCCCCCCCAGTCCTTGGATTCCAGTTTAAGGTATGCGACCAGCCATAAATGTACAGTCAGCAAAAAGGAGGTTTGTAGGTGTGGGGGCGGAATGAAAGTATAGAGGTCAGGAGACGACAGGGGACTCGTTGGAGAGCAGTTTGGGGTATACAGCCACGGATAAGGACGATTCAGCAGGCCGGGAGGACTGGGAGGGGTCATTGACAACCTTACGGTTAAGGCATATTATGCTGACCAAGAGCAAAAATGAATGATAATCGACCGCTTGAAAATGACTACTACTATAGCTATCGCCGGTAAGGGGGGCAGCGGCAAGACCACTATCGCCGCCCTGCTCATCAAACTGCTCTCCCAAAAGGGTGCAGTGCTGGCTATCGATGCCGACCCGGCTACCAATCTCAACCTGGTGCTGGGCTTGCCTCTAAGCGATAGCGTGGGCAAGGTGAGAGAGGAGATGGCAGCCAAGGTGAAGGCCAGAACCATGGAGCCCGGCCTATCCAAGCAGGACTACCTCGACATGAAGATAAGCGAGGCCCTGGTGGAATCGCCGCAAATAGACCTCCTCGCCATGGGGCGTCCCGAGGGAGCGGGGTGCTATTGCGCCGCCAACAGCATGATCCGCACCTGCATTGACCGCCTGGGTAAGAACTACGACTACGTGGTAATCGATTGCGAAGCGGGCATGGAGCATATCAGCCGCCAGACCACGCGGGACATAGATATCATGCTGCTGGTCTCGGACCTTACGGTGAGAGGAATTTTCACCGCTGCCAACATGAAGGCGTTGATTAAGGAACTGAGGACTCACGCGGGCAAGATTTACCTGATAGTCAATCGAGCCTCAAGCCCTCTGCCGCCCAAGATCGCCAGGATGATAGAGGAGGCGTCTCTACAAGTTATTGGCCTGATACCCGAAGACCAGGAAATCAAGGAACTTGAGGCGGAAGGCACGCCGCTTATAGAGCTTCCGCCCGGCTCGCAGCTCCAAAAAGGGGTGCTGGGGATAGCCCTGAAATTGGGACTGCTATAATGACAGAAAGGGCAAACAGGAGGTGAGACCAGTGGGCAATACAGATGTGATGGATATCTTTCGCAATGTGATTAAGCAGCCCCGAAATGCTTATCTGGATGAATGGGTTGCCGCCGGCAAAAAGGTGGTGGGCTACTATTGCTCCTACATACCCGAGGAGATCTTTACGGCTGCGGGCCTGTTGCCCTACAGGTTGCGGGGGGCAGGCAGCGTGGATAGCTCGGACGGCGATGCTTATATGAGCGCCCGTGTATGTACCTTTGTGCGCCATACGGTGAGCCTGGCGCTGCGCGGGCAACTGGATTTTCTGGACGGCGTGGTGCTTGCCCAGAATTGCGACCATATCCGCCGCGCCGCCGACCTCTTTAAGAAGAAGGTCAAGCTTCCTTTCTACAGCTTCCTCTCCATTCCCAGAATTCCTAAAGAAAGGCTGTTTGACTGGTACTTAGAGGAATTGCGACGGCTGAAGGCAGAGTTAGAGTCCCATTTTAAGGTGGTTATCTCAGATCAGCGGTTGGAGGAGGCCATCGTCCTGCACAACGCCACCCGGCAACGGGTCTCCAGCCTGTATGAGCTGCGCAAGAAACAGGCCCCGCCTGTCAACGGGGAGGAAGCGCTCACCATCACCATAGCGGCGCATCTTATGCCCCGTGACATCTACAATGCCCTGATGGATGAACTACTGGCCGGCCTGGCCAATGCCCAAGGTGTGACCAACTACCGCGCCAGGGTCATTATCACCGGCGGGGAACTGGATAACCCTGAATATATAGCGGGCATTGAACAGCAGGGGGCACTGTCGGTAGCCGAAGCCGTTTGCTTCGGCCAGCGCTCATTCGGGGGACCGGTTGGTGACGGTCCCGGCGACCCCTTGCAGCGCATTGCCCGGCATAATTTCTTCCAGACGCCCTGCGCGCGCATGGTGGAGTGCTTCGACGAACAGGTAACTGCTCTGAAGAACACCCTGAGCGAGTTCCAGGCCGATGGCATTATCTTCCAGAGAATGAAGTTCTGCGACCCCTGGGCCGGCGATGGCCATAACCTGTATTGGCGGATGAGGAAAGAGGGCATACCCTTCTTAGGGCTGGAACGGGAATACGGCATCGCTGCCTCAGGCCAGGTAGGTACCCGCGTACAGGCGTTTCTGGAGATGATCGGCAAATAACTCTTGTGTGCTAAGACGAAGGATAGTAAAGGAGGCTAATATGGCGATCGCTGGCAAAGACAGGCAAGACGATTGGGAGGTTGTATATGAAGGCGCATCAGGCCTGATGGAGTTGTACGAAGCAGACCCTGAGTCCAAAGGCATGAACGCCATCGTTAAAGGATTCCGCAATTTCACCGAGACGCTATTTACGGCGCAGGACGAGGGAAGGCCGATAGTATGGCACAACTGCGGCTGCTCCCCGGAACTAATCAGGGGGATTGAAGGTGTGCAGCCCATGCCCATTGAACTCCTGACCGTATTGCAGGACTTGATAGGCGATGTGAATTATACTGTGGCCGCCATAGACGAGGCAGAAGCGCACGGCGTGGCGCCCGAGGTCTGCTCTATCGACAAATCAGCGGTCGGACTTGTGCTGAAAGGGCTTTATCCGGCGCCGGCCTGCGGCTTCTATTTTAATACGCCCTGCGATTCTCAAATAACTGCCATCAAAGTGCTGACTGAACTGAACAATAAACCGATGCATATGATGGATGTCCCCTATCTATCGGGTGACCGCGAAGTGCGCTACTTAGCAAAGCAGTTCCGCGAGGCGATCCCTTTCCTGGAGGAACACACAGGAGGGAAGTTCAATTGGGAGAAGTTCCGCGAGGTGTGCGAGGAATCGAACCGCACCGCCGAATGTCTGCGCGACTGGAACGAATTAAGAAAACACATCCCGTGCCCCCAGGTAAGCAAACTTGTCGCCCTGAACACAGCCCTGCTGGTGGCCTTTTCAGGTGATCCCGAGGGCACAGTGGTAGCCAGGGCCTTCCGTGATGAAGCTAAGGAGCGCATTGAAAGAGGGGAGAGCGCCATCGCCGGCGGTGAATCCTACCGCGCGGTCTGGTACCAGGACCCCGTCTGGTGGGACCTGCAATTCTACGACTGGATGGAAAGCGAG
>CAIYTC010000283.1 GCA_903929005.1 uncultured Dehalococcoidia bacterium
TCATGCCGACAGTCTATAGGATAGGTGGAGGATTGACTACGACGTTGCGCTACATTGGCCGCTGGAAAAACAACTACCCCACTGCAGCTTCGATGGCATCCCTGGTCGGATTCGAACCGACGACCCGCTGCTTAGAAGGCAGCCGCTCTATCCACTGAGCTACAGGGACTTACAGGGAGTTTAACACAGGGAATTAAGCTTATTCAACAGGCGTTAATGGGGTAAGGAGTGTTTCCGGTTAGACGGCTGCCTGTTTGGGGGTCACGGTTTCTTTGGGAACAGTTACTTCTTTGGTTGTTTCGGGGATCTTGGCCGGCAATTGCGTGTCACCCGGACTGCGGCTGTCCGTAACATAAAACCCAGACCCTTTGAAAATTATCGGCACGGGCATAAAACGGCGCTTCGCCTCGCTTTGGCATTTCGGGCAGGAAGCCACGTTTTCATCGTTGAAACCCTGGCGAAGCTCAAAACTTGAATTGCATTTGGAGCAAACATACTGATATATGGGCATATATTCCTCTGATACTTTTTATACTTAAAATTTAGCAATCACCATGGGCGATTGCTAATAATGTATTCTACTCATATTCGGGAATACAGTCAAACTGCGAAGGAGACCGCCCTTGACCGCTTCACAGCTATATATTGCTGTGATATACTATGAAACTGTCCGGGTATCTTAGACTTTAGAGGGCTCGTAGCTCAGGGGTAGAGCGGTCGGCTCATAACCGATTGGTCGCAGGTTCGAGACCTGCCGAGCCCACCATTTCTTATCCAATAGTTTTACATAAGGGCAGGGAGCTTTTGTTGTTGTTGCTGGCAGACGATTGCAGATATTTCCAGTGAGTGGGATTGTCCTACTTGACATGAATTCCCACTGACCGTACAATTATTAATAAAAATGGCTATGATAATAAAGAATACGGATTTCGAAAAGATAGCTGATGGGGTTAAACCTGATGCCAAAAAGCGAATAGTCTTGCATAAGGTGAATATACAGGAAGGCATCAGTTACCATTTGTACACCAATAGTGCCGGGCAAATCATACTGGACCCTCAGGTAACAGTCCCCACCTCAGAAGCATGGCTGTTTAATAATCCTGATGCTCTGGCATCAATCAGGCGTGGCCTTTCTGATTCCGCGCAGGGCAAAGTGTCAAAGGTTGACCTTAAATCGCTATAAGGCAATTTTGCTTGTTTGAATTACAATGGACGCGTGAGGCAGAGGATGCTTATAGGCTTCTCAAGCATGATGCCTCACAGAAAAAGCGCTATAACTCTGTCAAAAAGGCCATGGCGTTCCTGGCAGGTGATCCCCGGCACAACAGTCTCCAAACTCATGAATATCTCAGTTTGAAAGGTCCGGCTGGAGAAAAGGTTTTTGCGGCATATGCCGAGCACAAAACACCGGCAGCATACAGGATTTTCTGGTGTTATGGACCGTCCAGCGGTGTGATCACGATTTTTGCAATTACTTCTCACCCATAGCCAGGGCAAGTAATCTAGCTTTCTTTTAAATAGCTGAAGGCCGATTTGGCTGCCGTAGCGCCGTCGCCCACCGCCGTGGCCACCTGGCGGGCTGAATTTTTCCTGATATCACCGGCGGTGAAGATGCCAGGCACGCTGGTATGCATCATTTCACCGGAAACAATATTTCCGGCCTCATCGAGATCAAGCAAGCCTTTGCACAGGCCGCTGTTCGGTATAAGCCCTATGGCCACGAAAACCCCGGATACATTGAGGCTTGAAGTTTTACCAGTTTTTACGTCCTGGATGATTACTTCATCAAGCTTTTCCCGGCCTACGAGGTTAGCGACTACGGAATTCCAGATAAATTTTATTCTGTCTATGGAGAAAGCGGCCCGCTGAACAATCTCGCTCGCTCTTAATTGATCCCTGCGGTGTATGACATAAACAGTCTTACAATGCTGGCTCAATTCGAGCGCATCGGTGATTGCAGTATCCCCACCGCCAACTACTGCTACCTCCTTGTTTTTGAACAAAAATCCGTCGCAGGTGGCGCAGTAAGAAACGCCACGGCCGGTCAACTTGGCCTCGCCGTCAACGCCCATTTTACGGTAATTAGACCCGGTCGCTATAATTACGGTTTTAGTTGAAATGGTTTCATCATCCATGCTGATATCATAGCCGGTTCCACTGGATTTAATCCCGGTTACTTCGGCAGTCTCAGCCTGTAAACCGAATTTTGCCGCCTGGTCATACATCAGTTGCCCCAGTTCCATGCCGGAAACGCCGTTGGGGAAGCCGGGATAGTTATGCACCTCGCTAGCGTTAACGATCTGCCCGCCAAAAAGGCCCTTCTCAATCAAGACCGTGTTGAGGCCGTACCTTGATACGTATAAACCTGCTGTCAGTCCGGCGGGTCCGCCACCGATAATCACGACTTCATATTCCTTCATTATTGTCACCTCAATTATCAGTTAACATAATATATTACTTGCGGCTATGGTACTTTTGATATACCTCTTTCAGGTGCTTGTTGGTAACGTGGGTATAGACCTGGGTGGTGCGGATGCTTTCATGGCCCAGCATCTCCTGGACGGAGCGTAAATCGGCGCCCTGGATCAACAGGTCGGTGGCGAAAGAGTGCCGCAGTGTATGAGGGTGGGCATCAAATGGCAGACCGCATTTTTTAGAGTATTTCCTGACCATCCGCTCCACCGACCTCGGCGTAAGGCGCATCTTTTCCCCCTGTTTGGCATCTGACCGGTCACGGCTGTAGCGTATGAAAAGTGGCTTATAGTTGTCCCGGCGTACGGCCAAATATCTTTTTAACCAGTCTGCGGCGGTATCGGAGACAAAGACCAGCCTGACCTTGTTGCCTTTGCCTTTAATACTGAATTCCCGTGTTTCGAGATTGATCTGATCGCGGTTCAATTTGGTAAGCTCGGAGACACGCAGGCCGGTGCTGAAAAACAATTCAAGGATGACCTTGTCGCGTAAACCGATTTCATTGGATATCTCGGGACTGTTGAGCAAGCGGGTCAATTGCTCAGTGTTTAAGAACTCTATTACACGGGAATCGGTCTTAGGAAGATCGATTTTGTCGGGATTTAAGACGGTGATATCCCGGCGGACGTTGAGATAGCGAAGGAAGGAGCGCAGGGCGACTATATGGTAAGTCTGTGTCGACTTTTGTAATAAAGCATCATTTTTATCCTTTAAATTGGCAAGGTAAATGCGGAATTGGCCGATCAATTCGATATCGATATTTGAGTGCAAAAGGGGAACAGGCTTGGCTTCCATCCAGGTTAGAAACCGTGCTAAATAATGCCGGTAATTGCGAACCGTTAAAACCGATAAAGATTTCTCAACGACTAAGTATTCCAGAAAATCGTTGAGCAAAGTATGCAATTCAGATCTGTTGGGCACTTCCATGGTTATATTATAACCGGAACTCGCAATGACGGGAAAGTTACAGTGTCCGACATGGTACCATATTGAAATGCCGGCTTTTAACCGGTACCTTCTCGTCCGCCCAATTTACTAATTTCCAAGTATTCGCCGATTTTTTCCTGCAATTTATCGAGATTCCAGTTTTTCAGCGCCGAGGTAATAACCGTGGCCTGCGCCGGCGATTTTACATCTAAAGAGATATTTTGCGCTTCCTCAATGCTCTCCACTACCTGGTCCATTTTGTTAATCACTGTAATCCTGGGTTTTTCGCCCAATTTTAACTGGGTTAAGATCTTTTCCACCGTCTGGCTCTGATTAACCGCATCAGGGCTGGTTATGTCAACAACGTGCAGCAGCAGGTCCGCCTCGTCCAGTTCCTCGAGGGTGGCATGAAAGGCAGCCACGATCAAAGGCGGCAGCTTGTGAATGAAGCCGACTGTATCGGTGACCAGGATGTTCCGTCCGTCCGGCAGGCGCAACCGCTTGGTGACAGGGTCCAGGGTGGAGAACAACTTGTTTTCGGCCAGCACGCCCGCATGGCAGAGTGTATTTAGCAAGGTGCTTTTACCGGCATTGGTGTATCCCACCAGGGCCACCAGCGGTGTGCCCGATTGCTCTCTCTTGCGGCGGTAGAGTTCCCGGTGTTTTCTCACCGCTTCGATCTGTTTCTTAATACTGGTTATGCGGTTTCGAATAAGCCGCCGGTCGGTCTCTATCTGTGATTCGCCCGGTCCCCGGGTGCCTATTCCGCCGCCTAACCGCTCCAGGTGGCTCCACTGCCCTGCCAGGCGTGGCAGCATATATTCGTGCTGCGCAAGCTCTACCTGCAGTTTGCCCTCGCTGGTACACGCACTGCGCGCGAAGATATCGAGTATCAGGGCAGTCCTATCGATCACTTTGACCTCCAGCGCGGTTTCCAGGTTCTCCTGCTGAGTCGGCCTCAACTCATCATTGAATATGGCAGTGTCATATTTTAATTCGTCCTTTAAACTCAGCAGCTCTTCCAGTTTGCCGGAGCCCAAATAGTGTGATTGTGAGGGCTTCTCAAGATTCTGCACCATCCTACCGACTACTTCCGCCCCGGCTGTTTTGGCCAACTGCTGGAGTTCATCCAGGGAGCCTTCAATTGACCAGTTCCTATGCTCGCCTTTAATCCCCACACCCACCAGGATAGCGCGTTCTTTGGTGGCAGCCGTGTTTATTAAGTCTTTGGTCATCACACCTTATGTAATGCAGTTAGTTACTTTTCAGGGCCAATAGCCGCCTGATTCCCTCGTCTAACCTTTCTTCCGGCTGAGTGATCGAGAGCCTGACATATCCTTCGCCTGATTTGCCATAGCCGGTACCCGGTGTTACGGCAACCGAGGCCTTTTCGAGCAATTCCGCAACATATTGTACGGATGTATAGCCGTCCGGTATCTTTGCCCAAATATAGAAACCGGCCTTCGGCCTGGTTACTTTCAACCCGATGGTTTCCAGCGCGCTAACCAGCTTATCCCTGCGCTTCTGGTATTGGCCGTTCCTGGCCGTGATATCTTCCTGGTTGCCGGTTAAAGCTTCAATAGCAGCAAGCTGGATAGCCTGCGGTATGCCGGAGTCCAGGTTTGATTTGAAACGGAATAGCGCGTCGATCATTTTGCTGTTGCCCACGGCCATCCCAATTCGCCAGCCTGTCATGTTATACGTTTTGGACAAAGAGTGGAATTCAACGCCGATATGCTTCGCCCCTTTTATCTCAAGGAAACTGTGCGGCTTATAACCCTCGAAGGCTACTTCCGTGTAAGGAGCATCATGGCAAACCGCTATATCGTGCTTCTTAGCGAACCATACCACTTTTTCAAAGAATTCGGGTTCAGCCACTGCCCCGGTGGGATTATTGGGATAACATATCCATAACAGCTTGGATTTCTTGCTAATTATCTCAGGGATGGCATCTAAATCGGGCAGAAAGCCGTTCTTTTCCAGCAGGGGCATACAATAGACCTCTCCGCCGGCCAAAAGGGTGCTGACCGAATATACGGGGTATCCCGGATCCGGCACCAGTGCCACATCCCCCAGGTCAAGCATACAGAAGGACATGTGCCCGATGCCCTCCTTGGAACCTATCAGCGGCAACACTTCTGATGTGGGTTTCCAGTCAAGCGAGACGCCGAACCTGGCATCGTACCAATCAGCAATTGCTTTGCACAACCCGGGCATACCATAGGTCTCGGGATAGCGGTGGTTGACCGGGTCATAAGCGGCCTTGCAGAGGCTGTCAATGATATGACCGGGAGTGGGCAAATCGGGGTCTCCGATGGCAAAGCTGATCACGTCCACGCCCTGGGCCCGCTTATCAGCAATTTTCCTGTTTATTTCAACAAATAAATAGGGCGGAATCTTGTCCAATCTTTTCGATAAATGCACTACTAATACTCCCCGGTAATTAACTTATAGTCGTCCATATTTCATGATAAATAAATAGCCTATTTGCCAGTCAGTAACCCTATACACTCCTGCCCCTTGCTCACCTCCCAATCATTCCTGGCGTTATAATACATATACCATTTTCCCCGGATTTTTGAGTATTTGACGTCACAGGCATAGATATGGCTGCGGCGCCAACCGCTGGAAGGTTTAAGCACCGGTTCGCGGATAAGCCTTTCCCACTTCAACCCGTCCGCGGACTGCAGCACGATGATAACTGAACCGCTGTGTTGCTTCTGCCCGTCCCAGTATATGCCGTTCTCAAAGCCGGCAAACCCGTCTTCGCATTGCAGTACCTTGATAGACCCGCAACTGAGATTGCACCAGGGGTCCTGGCTGTTTACCGTAATTAAAGGCTTCTCGGTTACCTGATACGGACCGCAGATAGATTCAGAAGTGGCGATCCCGATAGAGTCGGGCTCATTAAAACCGCAGTCTTTGATATAAACCAGCGAAGCGCTGAAATAAAGGCGATATTTGATTCCGTACTTAACCAGGCAGGGGTTGCTTACCGATTTATTACCATCACTCTGCTGCCAGTCCTTCTCAGGCCTGACCAATATTACTTCGTTTTCCCATTTCTTCAGGTCTTTGGACTGCATAATAGCTATTTCCGAATACCACTTCCTGCCCTTTATCCAGGAAAGAACCAGCGACAACGGCCGGTACTTCTCGAAAAGCAGGTAATATATCCCGCCCTCATAATATAAATAGGGCCGCATGGCGTTAGAAATTGCAATTCCAAGGCCTTTCCAGGTTGCGCCATCGGGTGAAGTGTAATGTTGTATGCCCCAGACGGAATGCGCGAATAAATGCCATTGTTTATCCGGGGAGTCCTCGGGAAAACAAAATGTGGGGTCGGCCAGAACAGGCGATAAAAGGGGATGCCGGATCAGGGGATTTTCGGAGAAATCGTTCCATTCAATAGCCTTAATTTCTTCTATTTTCATATTCGTTACTCACCTAATTTTAAATCGCTAACCCGGTAACCCGCCAGATGCGTTTGCAGTTTCAAAAATGAGTCTATAGTATAGTTTATTTTCTCATTCACTTCATCAGCGGTATCAAACCATTTAATCCGGCTATCGTTTAAACGGAACCACGCATATTGCCCGCGTACAAAACGGTGCGTTTCATACTTAATGGTTTGAACTGCCTCCGCCAGGTCCGCCCCACCGTTTAAATACGTGGCCATCTGCCTGTAGCCCAGGCTCGACAGCGAGGGTAAATCTACAGAATAACCCATCGACAGAAGTTCTTTTACCTCCTGGATAAATCCCTGCTCAATCATGTTATCTGTACGCTGATTGATCAGACTATAAAGCCGGTTCCTTTCCGCTGTTAAACCGATAATAAGCACAGGGAAGGGGAGCCCATTTTTAGCCTGCAGTAAGGATGGCTTGAGGCCGGTTTTATGATATATCTCCAGTGCCCTGACAATCCGCCTTAAATTATTGGGTGAAATTTTACTGGCGCTTAAGGGGTCCAGGCTGGCTAATTCGTCATACAGTTGGCCTGTGCCGCTGTTTTGAGCCTTTGAATACATAAGCCGCCTGAAATCCGGGTCAGGTTCCACCCGGGGGATTTGCCAGCCTTCGATAACAGCCCATACATACTGCCCGCTCCCCCCCACTATGACAGGCAATTTATCCTGCTTATGCACAGATGCAATTACTTCCATGGCTGACTTCTGATAAAGGGAGAGGCTGTAAGACTGGTCTGGTTCTATTATGTCAAGCAAATGGTGTGGAACCGTACCGCGTTCAACCCGGCCTGGTTTGGCCGTGCCGATATCCATATATTTATAGATTTGCCGGCTATCCGCATTTACGATTTCACCTTTGAATTTTTGCGCTATAGAAATTCCCAGCGCACTTTTACCAACAGCAGTTGGCCCCACCACCGCAATAAGGCACTTCATTATGGCTGCTTGAGCGCCGCGGCTTGACGGACTATATCTATGAAATCAATAGCTTTAAGGCTGGCCCCGCCTACCAGGGCGCCATCAATTTGAGGTTCCCGGATGAACTCGGCGATATTGGATACAGTAACACTGCCTCCATAAAGGATGCGTACCAATTCAGCAGTCTCATGGCCCCAAATGGCAGATAGATTATCTCTGATAAAACCAATGGTTTGGCCGGCCTGTTGCCCGCTGGCTGCCTTTCCCGTACCAATCGCCCAGATGGGTTCGTAAGCAAGCACAATGTCTTTTTCAGCTGATACATCCTGCAGGCCCGCCTTGACCTGGCGGGAAAGGACATCACCTGTTTTACCGGCTTCATTTTCTGCCAGGGTCTCTCCAATGCAAAGGATAGGCAGCAGCCCGGCGGCTAAAGCAGATTTCACCTTGGCATTAACTACTGAATCTGTTTCGGAGAAATATTGCCTCCTCTCTGAATGGCCGATAATGACATACTTACACAGGCCTTTTAACATCACTGCAGATATCTCCCCGGTAAAAGCGCCTTTGGCCTCGTAGTATATGTTTTGTGCGCCGAGTTCTATGGATGTGCCCCTGATCATTTCTTTAACCGGCTGAAGTGATATGCAAGGCGGACAAATGACCCTGTCAACGCGCTCGATGCGATTGAGCCCGTCAAACATTTCAGAAACCAGCGCCAGCGCTTCAGCAATAGTAGTATTCATTTTCCAGTTACCTGCAATGAAAGGTTTGCGCATATATATCTCCGCCGCTTAAGAATGAATTTATTACCTCTATAGTTGTATATTTATTATTGCCTGTCGAAACTATTTATCATCAAGCAGGACCTCGACACCCGGAAGGGTCTTGCCTTCAAGGAAGCTCAGACTGGCGCCGCCGCCGGTTGAAACATGCGTCATTTTAAAGCTAAGATGCATCTCGGCCACTAATTCTGCTGTGGAACCACCTCCTACAACGGTAGTTGCAGACAAATTGGCCAAGAGTTCAGCCATGGACTTGGTGCCCCGCGAAAACTGCGCTATCTCATAGACACCCATGGGGCCGTTCCAGAATATGGTCCGGCACTGTTTTAAATGTCCTATAAATAACTCGATTGTTTGCGGCCCGATATCAACGATATATTTGTTGGCGGGAATCATTGAAATGGGGGCAATAGAGTATTTTGACAAATCGTTAACGGCATCAGCTACGATTACGTCCAAGGGTAATAAAAGGGAAATATTATTTTTTCGGGCGGTATCAATGATTTGGTTAGCAAGATCTTTCTTATCCTCCTCAACGGATGACAGTCCCACGCCATAATTCTGGGCTTTCAGGAAAGTGGCCGCCATGCCGCCGCCAATCAGTAAAACATCTATTTTATCTATTATATTGCTGATCAGTTTAATCTTGTCACTGACCTTGGCTCCACCCAATAAGGCTGCAAAGGGATGCTGCGCATTTGTGAGCAGGTTCCCCAGTGCCTTTAATTCCTTTTCGAGTAAAAAACCGGCATACGCAGGCAGCAATTTTGCGACACCATAGGTTGAGGCATGTGCCCGGTGGGCAGTGCCGAAGGCGTCATCAACATAGATATCTGCCAGTTCGGCCAATGACTTGGCAAAGGCGGGATCATTGGCCTCTTCCTCCGGGTGGAAACGCAGATTCTCCAATAGTAATGTATCCCCGTTCTTTAATTTAGCCAGCGCCTTATTCACCTTCAGGCCAATGCAATCAGAGACCGTGTATATAGGCAGGTTAGTCAATTGTGAAAGCCGTTCAGCTATAGGAGTCATGCGCAGCGATTCGACAACCTGCCCATCAGGCCTGCCCAGGTGTGAACAGAGGATTAGCCTGGCCTTGTGTTCAATGAGATACCAGATTGTCGGCAAGGCTGCAATAATACGGCTGTCATCCATTATTTCATTGGTTTTTGGATCGAGCGGTACATTGAAATCAACCCTGACAAGGACTTTTTTTCCTGTTACTTCTATATCTCGGATGCTCTTCTTCATCAGGATTTATATCTCCTTATATTTGATTAATAGCCCGTCAAGCTTGAGTATATCCAATAGCAAATATTTGTTCAAGAAATCAAATCCAAATAGCTTAGTGTTTATTTTTTCACGGTTTAATATTAAACTGTTACATAAAATTAGTTTAGCCAGAATTGTGTTATGGAAAAAGGCTCTCAAGTTGATAGGCCCCTGGTAATCGTGATATCTGGTCCATCCGGCGTGGGTAAGGATGCTACCATCGCCAGGATAAAGGAAACCGGCATCAAGTTTCACTACGTGGTCACCGCAACGACACGGGCCAGGCGTCCCAGGGAAACTGATGGGATTGATTATTATTTCCTGACACATGAAAATTTTATTGAAAAGGTAAATAAAGAGGAGTTCCTGGAATATGCGGAGGTCTATGGCAATTATTATGGAGTGCTGAAAAAGGAGGTTAGCCAGGCTCTGCAAAAAGGAGAGGATGTAATATTAAAAGTCGATGTCCAGGGCGCGGCGACATTGAAAAAGAAGATGCCCGAGGCGGTATTTATTTTTCTATTACCACCCTCTGTTGAGGACCTGTCTGAACGGCTGAGAAATAGAAATGCGGATACTCAAACGGCAGTTAGGCTACGCATCGATAAGGCAGAGCAGGAGTTGAAATGTTTAGCAGTATTTGATTATGGGGTGGTGAATCATACCGATGCACTGGAAAAGACGGCTAACGCCGTGAAGGCCATCGTGACCGCGGAAAAATGCCGGATTAAACCGAGAATTGTAGAAATCTAATCATTTAACCCTGCCCGAGGCCCAGGTTATCCATAAATTCCTGTATAAATGCCCTTACTTCAATAGCAGGCGTAATGATCCCGTAATGCCCCTCGCAAAGGATGTCAGCTTCAAGATCGCGAAGTTTTACCAGGGAGTTGACTGCTTTTTCCGGTTCACCTCCCCAGGCAGGATGATAGGGTCCATGTATATCCTGACCGAAGAGCACTTTTTTACCGCCCGTTTCAAGCATCACGGCAACACTGCCCGGCGTATGTCCGGGTATATGTAGAAACCTGAATTCGCAGCATCCAATCTTCAAATTGACGTCCTCCCCGCTTAATTTAGTATCGATATTGCAGGGTTGATATTTAACCCCATAATGCTCGGCGCCAACTTTTTTACCCGACTCTATGGCTGCCGAATCAAGCTCATGGGCAATTATTTGGATGCCGTATTTCTGTTTCAAATCATAAAGCGACCCGATATGGTCGATGTGGGCGTGTGTCACGATAACTGTCGATAATCTTTCCGGCCTAAAGCCTAAGGCCTGCATATTGTCAACCAGGCGGCCGGTGCTCTGGCCCGCCCCTGCGTCTATAAGTACGATTTCCCCGGCGTCTACAAGGTAAACGCAGCAGTCCATGGAATGCGAAATATCTGAACTGCCAACCAGGTACACGTCTTCACATACTTTATAAGGCCGGCTCATCCGCCCTCCAAAACGCTATTAACGGCCCGGATTACCTCTTTTTGCCGTTTAAGCATCTTTAGTTCATCTTCCCGCCGGATGTGGGCGTATCCAAGTAAATGCAGTGTGCCGTGCACCAGCAGCAGGATCAATTCCTGCTCCAACCCGCTGTCATATTCAGAAGCCTGGAATTCAGCCCTGGGATACGAGATGACTATTTCTCCCAGCCTGTTAGCGATACCCGGCAAAGCCGGGAAATCAACGCAGCCAACTCCACTTAACTTCTCTGTAAGAGCGAAAGACAATACATCGGTTGGTTTGTCGACCCCGCGATATTTCCGGTTCAATTTATGAATTTCGGCGTCATCGGTAATCAGGCAATTTATTTCCATTGCATCAGTTACTTTTTCTGCGCGGAGTACGGCTGTGATGATGGTCTTAGGCCAGCTTCGCGCATAGGGAAAATGAACTGACCGTTTTATGCGCACGCTGACAAGGTTTTCAGGTGTTTTCATGCTGATGAAATATTAGCATTTTGCGATTGAATGTACAATCATGTACGTATCTGATTTGCTTGAAACAATAATTCAAACTGTGCTATATTTCATTGCGCAATCAGCCTGAAGTATATTTGCCGGAGGGATCGCATAGTGGTCTAGTGCGGCCGCCTGCTAAGCGGTTGCCTCGGGAAACCGGGGTCATGGGTTCGAATCCCATTCCCTCCGCCAGTAATCACCTTGCGATTATTTACGCATCCGTATTTGTTATTCGATTCGATGATAAGCTCCGTTTAAGCCGTGTCTGAAGAATGCCGCATAATCCCTGTAGATGTAATAGATGAAATATTATATTTGGACCATAGGCTGCCAGATGAACAAGGCCGAATCATGCGGCCTTGCCAGGCACCTGCAGTTATTGGGCATCGAGCCGGTTAACACTGCCCGTGACGCCGATATCGTAATATTGAATACCTGTGTTGTCCGGCAAAATGCGGAAGACAAGGTCAGAGGCATGCTGGGATATGTCAAAGGTATTAAAGCTAAGAAGCCCGGAATGCGTATTATTGTTACCGGTTGTTTCGTAGGCAGCGAAACCTCCGGGCTAAAAAAGCTTTTCCCCCACGTCGATTACTTCTTTCAGCCCGGGTTGAATACTAATTTTGAGGACTGGTTATATAGCATATACATGATAAGTAAACCGGGAGAAGTCCCGGCCATAAAACAAGGCGGCAGCCCGGTTAGTGTGTACATACCTATTATCCAGGGGTGCAACAATTATTGTTCTTACTGTATTGTCCCCTTCAGGCGAGGCAGAGAAAGCAGCCGGCCCCCTGAAGAGATCCTGACTGAGGCGTCTCAACATGTGGCCAGCGGCGCCAGGGAAATCGTACTGCTCGGTCAGAATGTAAATGCCTACGGGCACGACCTCGATCCAAGGACAGGTTTAAGCGAATTGCTTATCCAGTTGCACGAGCTGAAAGACTTACTCAGGATAAGGTTCCTGACCAATCATCCCAAGGATATGAGCACAAGCTTAATCAAGGCCTTGGCCTCACTCCCCAAGGTATGCCAGCATGTCTGCCTGCCGCTTCAGGCAGGGGACGATCAAATATTACGCAAGATGAACAGGCATTATAGCTACGGTGACTTTCAAGCCTTGATCCGTCAGATGCGGCAGACAATACCCGGCATCGCGATCACCACTGACCTGATAGTAGGGTTTCCTGGTGAGACGGAAGAACAGTTTATTAACACCAGGAGGGCTGTTGAAGAGCTTCGCTTTGATGCCGTACACGCCGCAGCCTATTCCCCGCGGGCAGGCACCCTGGCCAGTCAGGAATTTGCCGATGATGTGCCGGATCAAGTCAAGCTGCAGCGGCTACATACTATTGAGGAATTACAGTCGAAGATATTATGCGAAATAAATCAAGGCTTGGTGGGGACACATGTAGATATCCTGGTGGAAGGTAAAAAGGGCCCCAAGTGGTATGGGAGAACATATAGCGATAAGCTGGTTTTCTTGCTAAGCGAACATGACCTAACAGGTAAATTGGTGACCGTAGCTGTGACAAGGGCCAGCCCATGGTCACTCCAGGGAATTACCTGATCTTGATTATGTAACGCTATGGTTAGTTCCATTACTTGAAATTCCTATTATACGGCTAACTCACTTGAGAATAATTGATATAATAGGTTTCGCGAGCGCAGACCGGTGAACGGCATGAATTATTACGACTATATCATAATTGGCAGTGGGATAGCAGGGTTATACAGTGCCTTGCTGGCTATCGAACACGGAAGTGTGTTGATTGTGACCAAGGGGGGGATCGAAGATTGTAATACCAGGTATGCCCAGGGTGGAATTGCAGCGGCCATAGGGAAAAATGACTCTTCTGACCTGCATTTCCAGGATACTATGGCGGCAGGCGACGGCTTATGTAATGAGGAAACGGTCCGCATATTGGTCAGCGAGGCACCCGACCGTATTGCCGATTTAATTGGTTTCGGTGTTCCCTTCGACACCCTGGACGGTGAAGTGGCGCTGGCCCGCGAGGCGGCGCATTCTGTGCCGCGTATACTCCACGCCGGTGGCGATGCTACAGGAGAGTATATTGAGGTTACCCTGAGCGAGCAAGTACGCATGTCGCCGGTAAAAGTACTTGAGTACTGCCTGGCTACAGAAATCTTACTCAGTGACGGTCAGGTAGGCGGTATAAAGGCTATTGATTTAAGGAGCGGAATTGTTGAAGAATTCGCCTGCAAGTTCATTATACTGGCGACCGGTGGCGCAGGCCGGCTGTTTAAATATACTACCAATGGTGACACTGCTACGGGCGACGGCATAGCGCTGGCTTATCAATCGGGAGCTGAGATAGTAGATATGGAATTTTTCCAGTTCCATCCCACAGCCCTGAGATTGCCCGGCGTATCGCCTTTTTTAATTAGTGAAGCTGTCCGTGGGGAGGGTGGGGTTTTAAGGAATACTGAGGGCCAGCGCTTTATGCCTGAGTATTCTCCTGATGCTGATCTTGCCCCCAGGGATGTGGTAGCACGAAGCATACTATTTGAAATGAGAAAAACCGGAAGTGACCGGGTATTTCTGGATGTAACTCAATTATCAGCCACCAAAGTAGCCACACGTTTTCCTCACATTTACCGCTTCTGTCTTGATCACAGCCTGGATATCACCAGAGATATGATCCCGGTTGCCCCGGCGGCCCACTACCTGATGGGAGGGGTGAAAGTCAATGCCTGGGGTGAAACTAATATAGCCGGCTTATTTGCCGCGGGGGAGACAGCCTGCACAGGGGTACATGGAGCAAACAGGCTGGCATCCAATTCGTTATTGGAAGTTTTAGTATTCAGTAAAAGGATCATTGAGAGGACACAGGTAGATTATGACTTAACAGCCAGGAGGGCAAAGGATATTGCGCCTTTATATCAGCTACCATCATGTGAAGCGGTTCGGGATGCCCCAATACTGAACTTGCCTAATCTGCAATCTATGCTGTGGGATAAGGTGGGTATAGTTCGCGACCTGGAGGGTTTACACGAGGCTGCCCTGACATTAGCGGCCTGGCATAGCCTGCTGCCGGCTACCTCTGACCGTCTTTCTTACGAATTGAATACGATGGTAATTAATGCACGCTTGATGACTGAATCCGCTTTATTAAGAGAAGAAAGCCGTGGAGCGCATTACAGGTCTGACTTTCCCCGTCCATCGGCTAATTGGAAAACTCATATTATTTTTCGGACCTGACGGCTTAGCTAATCCGGGATAATCGTAATTTAATAGGTTTTTCTCCCGTCTGTCAGTATCGGTGATTTTGTCACCGTCCCCGCAAATCCTAACCTATGACATCCTGCACGGCTTTGCCAAGCTCCTCGATGGTATAGGGCTTGGCAACCATGCCGCTGAACCCGTGTTCTTTGTACTTAGCGATAACCGGGTCATCGGCATAGCCGCTGGAAACGATGGCCTTAACCCCGGGATCTATCTTGAGCAGCTTCTTGACGGTCACCTCGCCACCCATGCCCCCGGCTATGGTCAGGTCCAGTATGGCCACATTAAAGGGATGACCGGATTTCAGGGCTGCTTTATACAGTTTAATAGCCTCGGCGCCGTCAGCGGCAAACTCGACATCCTTATAGCCGATGTGCTTGAGCATACGGCCCGCTACCTCCCTCACCCCCTTCTCGTCATCCATCACCA
>CAIYTC010000284.1 GCA_903929005.1 uncultured Dehalococcoidia bacterium
CGCCGTGCTGCCCGGCACCTGTTCAACGATACAGGATATGATCGCCCTGACCGTGGAGTATCTGCGCCAGCGAATCGTATTCGGCAAACCCCTGATCACCAAGCAGGTCTTGAGGCACCGGCTGGCGGACTGGATAACCAGGAATGAAGCCCTGAGACAGCTGACCTACCATATCGTCCGCATGAAGATGGAAGGCCTGGACCCGACGCGGGAGGTCTCCATGGGCAAACTGCTGGCGGGACAACTGATTTCGGAAGTTGCCAGCGGGTGCCTGCAGATGTTCGGCGGGATAGGGTTCATGAACGAGACCCTCATTTCGCGCTATTTCCGCGATGTCCGCGTCATGTCCATCGGCGGCGGCGCGGATGAGGTCATGCTTGAGATAGTTTCGCGGATGGAGGGCTTTTAACGCGATGGATCCGTCTATGGGCAGGTCGAACGACAGCAACAGCCTGCTTTCACGCAGCGCATCACGGCGTCTGAGAGAAAAGGAACAGAGATACAATACCATTCTCAAGGCGGCGGAGACCCTTTTTGCCCAGAAGGGCTACCACCAGACCAGTATCGAGGAGATAGCTGACCTGGCCGAGGTTTCCACCGGTTCCGTATATTTTTATTTTAAGAACAAGGAAGACCTTCTCATCACATTGATGCAGGAGATAGGGCATCAGTTAAGGAAATTGCTCGGTGATGAACTCAAAAAAGCCGACTTTTCCTTTGACAGTTTTAAAAATATCGCCTTTGCCTTTTTAAGAGAATTCTGTGGAAATCATCCTGAATGGATTGCCATATTTTTCAGGGAATCCGCCGGCCAGAGTTTGGAAGTTGAAGAACAGAGAAGGCAACTTTTCAGCAAACTTACGGACGATATCAAGGAGGCGTTTGTTAAAATAAGCAGGGAACAGGGAATAGGTCCCGTCGACGACTCGTGCCCCGAGTTGATTGCCGTAAGCATACTCGGGTTATACGAACGAATCGCCTGTCATTACTTCCTCTGGCAGGATCAACCAAAGGACGTCGAGGATATTGCCCAGAGATCCGTTTCATTCATGCTGGGGGGTATTAACAACCTGCTTAAAGATTGAGAGATACTTACAGTCTATTGATTATACAAATATCAGGAGGAGTTCTATGAAAACAAGAATTACGGAGATGTTAGGTATCCGGTACCCGATCTTTTTATCAGGGATGAGCTGGATCAGTGTTCCCGAGATGGTGGCTGCAGTTTCGAACGCGGGTGGTTTGGGGATTCTCGCCACCGGTCCCCTGGATAAGGATACCACCCGGGAATCCATCAAGCGCATCCGCACGCTCACAAATAAGCCCTTCGGGGCCAATGCGTCACTGCTGTTCCCCGGCGCCACGGAATCCGCTAAGGTACTCCTTGAGGAGCAGGTCCCTGTAATCAACTTCGCCCTGGGCAAAGGAGACTGGATAGTTGAGGAAGCCCACAAATACGGCGGCAAGGTCATGGCCACTGTAGTGAACGCCCGTCATGCCAAACGGGCCGAGGAGTACGGTTGTGATGCCGTCATCGCCACGGGCAACGAGGCCGCAGCCCATGGTGAGTTCGTCACCACGTTCTGCCTCATCCCCAGCCTGGTGGATGCCCTCTCTATCCCCGTGGTTGCTGCCGGGGGAATCGCGGACGGGCGGGGGTTGGCCGCGGCGCTGGCCCTGGGCGCAGAAGGCATAGCCATGGGGACCAGGCTCATGACCACCAAAGAAAGCCCGCTCCACAAGAACTACAAAGACCTCTCCATCACAAAGGATGTCACCGACACTTTATACTCAAAGCGGATCGACGGACTGTGGTGCCGTGTCCTCAAGACCGCTACCGCCGAGCGCGTCAAGAGGCGGGGCCTGGATCTGCCCGCTGCCTTCTTCAATGCCCAGGACGTGGCTAAGACGCTGCGCCTGCCCTTCATCAAGCTTTTCATGGGTGTGATGCTTTCAGGATGGAAGAACACCAAACAGCTTGCCTACCTGGCAAATGCCTCCAAGGCCTTCCAGTTGGCCACAGAAGAGGGTGACTTTAAGAAGGGAGTCCTGCCGGTAGGGCAGTGCACCGGCCTGGTCAAAGACGAGCCTACGGTCAAAGAGTTACTTGACAGGATGGTACGGGAGGCAGAGGGGATTGAGAAAAAAATGGCGGGCATCTTCGCATGAACATTGACTACCGGATTTAAGAGGACTGACGGTCCCGGGTCTTAAGATCGGAGAAACGCCTTGATGTAGATCTGCCCCCACCTTTCATAATTGAGGGCATAACCGATAGGGATAGATTAAAGCCATCTACCTTGACTGAAGTTCTACAGCACAAGCGTCTGCTACTGGTGGAGCAGTTTTTCCGGGCTACCACCGGTGAAATCAAAGAACCTGTAGTGCCAAAGACCGAAAACTATTTGAAAATAGCTTCATGATTTGTATTTACTGTAGAACTTCAGTTTAAAATTGAGGGGGCAAAGTCAAAGCCCTCTTTCGGCGGGAATGGATTGGGAATAAAGGCTTTAATGTAATGCACCCCCTTCCCGCGCCAAACCTGCCAGGCCGTAAATGCTATTCAAAATCAAGGTAAATTCACGCCTATATTCAGCTTTATCAAGTTTATCAAGGTAATCCAAATCTCCGTCTAATCCCCTCATGACAGAGAATATCACCTCCGGGCCGGTACCATCCCGAACCTGTAAATTCACCACCTCGTGCCAGCGCAATAGCTTATCACGATAGCTTTTCAGCCTTTCAAGCCCATCACCGTGACAGCCGAAATGCCCGTAACAGATACGCTCAGGCTTGAGATCGATAAGCTTGTCCAGGGAAGCGAGCGCATCATCCAGCTTGAAGGGAGACGGGGTTGCCGGACGGATGCAACCGTTGATGCAGGCTCCGGCAGCCTCACCGGCAAATAGCATGCCGCCGGCTCTTTCAAACAGGCTCAAATGATGGGCAGCATGCCCGGGCGTCAGGTAGATCTCCAACTCGAGGCCTTCAACCAACCTTATCTTCATGCCTTCCTCAGCCACCAGTATCCTTCTCTCCTGCACAGGCTCCATGCGGCCATATCTCAGCGCCAGGTTACCCAGGGTCCTGACGCCGGCCTCCCACAATTTAGTGGGATCAATTAGGTGCGAGCGGGCACGGCTATGCGCCACCACCGTCGCATTGGGCAGGGTTTTTAACAGCGACCCGGTTCCCCCGGCATGGTCAAGATGAATATGTGTGAGGATTATGTAATCAACAGCGGCGGGTGTAACAGCGGCTTTGTCCAGCGCGGCAAGCAGACCGGGCACGGCTGAAGCAGGCCCGGGGTCGATTACCGCGGTCTTGTCACCTGTGACCAGGTAACTGCCGATAAACCGGCGGTAGCCGGGTATGGGAGGCTGCAAATTGAGCAACTTTACTTTGGGATTGATGACGTGTATCTCGATTTAGATAACCCCTTCTTTCCTGCTGTTTTTGCAGCACGGGCTACGGTTTTCCTGATATACGCGGCTATCTCATCGACGGGCGTGCCCGGCCCATATACGGCCCTGATGCCCAGCTTTTTCAGTTCCGGGATATCATCGTCGGGTACTATACCCCCGGCCAGCACGATCACTTCGTCCAGGCCCTTCTCCTGAAGTCCCCGCAGTATCCTGGGGAAAAGCTCGAGGTGGGCGCCGGAGAAAATGCTCAGGCCTACGACATCGACGCCTTCCCTTACAGCGGCGTCTACGATGGCTTCGGGCGTCTGCCTGATACCGGTGTAGATGACGTCCATGCCGGCTTCCGCCAGCGACCTGGCCACCACCTTGGCCCCGCGGTCATGACCATCCAGTCCGGCCTTGGCTATCAATACCCGAATCCTGCTGTCAGTTTCCATGGCAATGCTCCTTTCCGGTTAAAAAACCAGCAACTCCTGGTGGGTACCAAATACCACGCGCAATACATCGCATATCTCACCAACGCTGGCATAGGCCTCTACACATTCCAGGACTGCGGGCATGGTATTACCGTCGCCCGCGGCTACCTGTTTGAGGTTATCCAGTGCCTGTGAAACGCGTTTATTATCGCGGCCGGCTTTGACGGCGGCGAGATTGGCTTTCTGGGCTTTTTCCTGTTCCGGGTCAATCTTAGTAAGCCCGGCTATTTTATGCGTCGATGAGATGAACTTGTTAACGCCGACAACGGTTGACCGGCCGGCGTCGACCTCTTTCTGCTGCCTGTAGGAATTCTCCTGTATCTCCCTCTGCTGGTAACCGCTCTCGATGGCGGCGACAGCGCCACCCAGCTTCTCTACCTTCTCAAGGTATACCTTTACCTGCTTCTCCAGCCCGTCGGTCAGGCTCTCGATAAAGTAGGAACCTCCCAGGGGGTCTACTACGTCTGCCAGGCCGTTTTCATGGGCCAGTACCTGCTGTGTGCGCAGGGCAATGGTGACGGCATCCTCGGACGGTGTGGCATAGGCCTCATCGAAGGAATTGGTGTGCAGGGACTGCGTCCCGCCTAAAATGGCGGCCAGCGCCTGGACCGCCACCCTGACTATATTGTTGTACGGCTGCTGCGCGGTCAGTGTGCAGCCCGCCGTCTGGGTGTGGAAGCGCAGCATCATGGACCTGGCATCGGCGGCCGAGAACCGCTCTTTCATGATGCGTGCCCACAGCCTGCGCGCCGCGCGGAATTTGGCGACCTCTTCAAACAGGTTGTTGTGGGCGTCGAAGAAAAAGGACAGGCGGGCCGCGAAGCCGTCCACGTTCAACCCTGCCTGGATAGCAGCCTCTACATAGGCGATGGCATTGGCCAGCGTAAAGGCTATCTCCTGGACGGCGGTCGACCCGGCCTCGCGTATATGGTAGCCGCTGATGCTGATGGTATTCCAGCGCGGCAGATTCTTGCTGCAGTAAGCGAAGATATCGGTGGTCAGCCGCATGGAAGGGCGGGGTGGAAAGATATAGGTGCCCCGCGCTATATATTCCTTGAGGATATCGTTCTGAATTGTGCCTTCCAGTTTAGTTATGTCAACCCCCTGCTTCCTGGCCAGGGCTATGTACATGCTGAGCAGGACGGGCGCGGTGGAATTGATAGTCATGGATGTACTGACCTTATCCAGCGGGATATCTTTGAACAGCACATCCATATCCTGCAGTGTATCGATGGCCACGCCCACCCTGCCAACCTCACCCGCAGCCAGGGGATGGTCGGAATCGTATCCAATCTGCGTGGGCAAATCAAAGGCCACGCTCAAGCCCGTCTGCCCCTGCTCAAGCAGGTAGCGGAACCTGCGGTTGGTTTCCGCGGCGCTGGCAAAGCCGGCGTACTGGCGCATGGTCCACAGCCTGCTGCGGTACATGGAAGGCTGGATGCCCCGTGTATAAGGGTATTCCCCGGGATAGCCTGAATCATTAGGATAATCATAATCCGGCAGATCGTCAGGCGTGTAAACCGGCTCGATATTTAACCCTGAGCTCGTGGTAAAGCTTGGGCTCCTCTCGGGGAAATGGCTCAGTGCCCCCGTCAGGGTTGTCTTTTGCCAGTCTGATTTACTATCGCTCATCGCTGATTCCTCTATGGCCGGGGCTACACCCTCACATCGCCCTTTCTTAAAATAGTCTTGTCTTCTTCCATCAAACGAATAATCCGGCTGTTGAGCACCTGCTTCATCTGACCGATGATCTGTCTGCCCTTGTTCAGCCCTGCGGCGAAGGCCATGACCCTGTCCATCAATTCCTCGTTGGGATAGGCGCCCGATACCACATTATGGGCGGCACATTCCAGGCCGGTTAAGCGCCGGCCGGTCAGGATAAGGTCGGGCAAAAGCCATGGCGGCAAAACGCTTCCCAGGAGTTCCCTGGTGCCGGGCAAGATGGGGTAGCCCCTATCCACCACCGGTATGCAGAAATAACCCCGGTCCGACCTCATAAAACGAAAATCAAAGCAGCAACTGAGCACGGCCGCGCCGCCGAAGACATGCCCGGTGAAAGCGGCGATGGTAATGAGGGGATACGTGAGAAGCCGCATCCTCAGTTCCATGTCCCTGACGAGGAAGCGCCCGACGGAATCTTTGTCACCGGCCGCGAGCCTGGCATTGACCCAGTCGAGGTCGAAGCCGTTGGACCAGATATGCGGGTGTCCCGATTTCACTACCAGCGTCAGCGCATCAGTTTCCTGCTCCACCCTGTCCAGCATCGTTAATAACGCATCGCACATATCCAGGTTAAGCTTGTTGTCATCGTCGGACATGGTGACGACGGCTGCTTTGCCTTCCAACTTCAAATCAAGCTTTGCCATGGCGGTAATTATACAATGAAGCCGCGAATAATTACCCGTGCGAAGTCGCTACGAATCCCATCCCGGTCACTTTAATAGAAAAAGTGAAATAGCCCTAACAAATCCACTATATCGGCCGATCACCCCGGCCTATGCTCCTCAACGTCTGTGGTCCCACCCTTATGTTTTGCCTCATCTCCTAATCCCTTCAAGATAAGCCATACCACCAAGAAAAGTACGGCAGCCACAAAAACACCGCAAATTACAGCGAAAATAGCTACAAGGTTCATTATATTGCTCCAAAGGAAATGCCTATTTATTTGCCGAAGGCCGGAAACCCGGTGATATCGCTACCAATAATCAGTGTATGCATATCGTCAGTCCCTTCATAAGTATACACCGACTCAATATTTGCCATATGCCTAATAGGTGAATATTCCAGGGAGATACCATTTGCTCCCAATAATTCCCGTGCAGTCCTGGCACAAAATCGTGCTACCTTAACATTGTTCTTTTTAGCCATAGAGATCTGGGCCGGTTTCGCCTTTCCCTGGTCCATCAGCCTTCCCAACTGGTATGAGAGCAACTGTCCTTTAGTTATCTCGATAAGCATATTAACTAATTTTTCCTGCACTAACTGGTAAGATGCTATGGGAAAACCAAATTGTTTGCGTTCCTTAGCATAATTAAGTGCCGCTTCGTAGCAGTCCATAGCAGCGCCCAGGGCGCCCCAGGAGATACCGTACCTGGCCTGATTGAGGCACGAAAGCGGCGATTTTAACCCCCCTGATCCAGGTAAAACACTGTCTTCGTGTATCACACAATCTGAAAAATACAGCTCGCCGACGTCCCCGGCGCGCATGGAACCCTTCTTTTCGGTGGCCTTTTGTTCAAACCCCTCCAGGCCTTTCTCCAGGAGGAAACCGCGCATGCCATCATCAGTTTTGGCCCAAACGACAGCAACATCCGCGATGGATGCTTCGCTGATCCACTGTTTGCTGCCGTTAATGACCCAGTTATGGCCCTGCTTTTTGGCCGTGGTTTCCAGTGAGGATACATCCGACCCGACATTGGGCTCAGTTAAGCCAAAGCAGCCGATCTTTTCTCCCCTTGCCAGTAGTGGCAGCCAGGTGAATTTCTGTTCAGGTGATCCATATTTCCATATAGGGTACATTACCAATCCGGAGGACACTGCTATAAAACTTCTCAATGAGCTGTCCACCCGTTCAACCTCCTGGCAGATCAGGCCAAAGGCCATATAGCTTGTCCCGGCCGCGCCGTACTCACGGGGGATAAAGGAGCCGATGATACCGAGTTCACCCATCCTGGGCGCCAGTGTTTTCATGTCAAGCGGACGTTCCGCGTTAAACGCATCAACTACGAGAGGTTTGGCCTCATTTTCCATAAAATCCCTGACCATTTTACGGGTTAGTTTTTCTTCGGTGGTCAGCAAGTCAGCGATATCATAATAATCAACCCCGGCAAATCTCATAGCCCGACTCCTTTTGAAAAATAATCTAAATCTGATTCAGTAGCCTGGAAAGCAGTACCTATTATACAGCTACCACTCGCATTTATCTCTTGGTAGCCTTGGCAAATTGAAAATGATATGCTAAAATACCTCAGAAACGACAGAGCGTTCGGTCTGTTAAATGAGAAAAGTACGCACTTTCAGTAACGATGCCGCGCTGGTAAACGAGCGCCGCAACCACATCATTAAAATCGCTGCTGAGCTCATTGTCAAAAAGGGCTATAACAATATCAGTACGCGTGAGCTGGCCACTGCACTGGGCATGAGCACCGGCGGACTTTACCATTACATCGGTTCCAAATCCGATATCCTATACCTGATCATCAATTTCACAGCCGAGCTGACCGGGCAAACATTGGACAGGTTCGCCGATGAATTAAAAGATGCTCAGCCTCTTGACCAGCTAAAAGAATCCTTAAAAGTCTATTTTGAGACGGTGGATTATTACCGCGATTTTCACAATTTCGTCAATCACATAATGCTGTCGCTGACTCTCAGGGACAGGCGGATTGTTTACCAGGCGGAAAGCAGGATAATCCAGTTTTTCGAAAGCCTGCTGAATTCCGGGATAGAGAGTGGCGATTTCAGGAATGTCGATGCCAAAATCGTGGCGCACAATATAGTGGCCGCGGCCAACGCCTGGGCCAACCGCGGTTGGTACTTGAAGAAATACTACAACCTGGATAAATACACGGACGAACAGGTAAGGCTGGTACTCGGGCAAATCGCGGCGCCGGATAAGGCTGCTCCGCTGGGACTCAGCGGAAGGTGAACAGGCATTTTGAACTATCATGAGACAGGGGGTGAGCGGTACAGATTAATAACTTAATTTTGCGATCCAACAAATACAGGATATTAAATTTTATGAGGAGGGACAATGGCAATCGATAGAAAGGCAGTATCCGAATCAGCCTTAGGTACCAAGAAAGACTACATCAACAGGTTGAGCAAGATGCGCCGCAACGTGTATTACGACGGCCACTTGATCGACCGCACCGATGAGCTGCAGATGAACACCATCAACACCATCGGGTCAACCTATGACTTCGCACTGGATCCCAAATTTAAGGACCTGGCGACCGCCAAAAGCCATATCACCGGCAAGACCATCAGCAGGTTCACGCATATCCACCAGAACAAGGAAGACCTGCATAAGAAGCAGGATATGACGCGCGCCCTCTGCCGTGAGGTAGGAGGCTGCATACAGCGCTGCATGGGCATAGACGGCTCCAATTCCTGCAACGCCATCTCTTTCGAAGCCGACAAGCAGAACAAAGGCGCTACCGAGTATCACAAAAACTTCTTGAAATGGCTGGAGAACTTCCAGAACAAGGACCTTATCGGGTGCTGCGCCCAGACCGATGTGAAGGGCGACCGGATGAAGAGGCCTGCCGAGCAGAAGGACCCCGACCTCTACCTGCGCGTAGTGGAGAGGAAGAGCGACGGTATCGTGGTCAGCGGCTGCAAGGTGCACAACTCCGAGGCTTCCGTGGCCGACGAGATCGTGGTGGTCCCCACCCGCGCCCTGATGCCCAATGAGAAAGACTGGGCAGTGGCCTTCGCCGTCCCCGGCGACTGGGAAGGGGTTACGCAGGTAGCCACCATACATAATTTAAGGGAGCGCAAGCATTATAAGAAGGGCTTCATGCAGGGCGCAACGGATTCCTATACCATTTTCGATAAGTGCTTCATACCCTGGGAAAGGGTCTTCCTGTGCGGCGAGCAGCAGCACGGCGCGGTCGGCGCCCTGCTCTTCGCCCTCTTCCACCGCCACAGCTATTCCGGCTGCAAACCCGCCATCGGCGACGTCATGCTGGGCACAGTCGCCCTGGCTGCTGAATACAACGGTGTGCACAAGGCCAGCCACATAAGAGAGAAGTTAGCTGAACTGATCATGATATCCGAGCTTGGATACGCGGCGGGCTTCACGGCCTCTGAACTGGGCAAACCGGAAGTTTACATGCCCGGCTTTGGATTCATGCCCTACGGTCCCGGCAGCTACATACCCAACTCCATCTACTGCAACGTAGGCCGCTGCCTCACCGGCGAAGCTGTCTACCGTGAAGCAGAGATTCTATGCGATGTCGCAGGCGGCGTACCGGCCACCTTCCCGCATGAGGGTGATTTCCTCAATCCCGCCACCAAAGCGCTGCTCGAGAAATACACCATGCGCAATCCCGATATCAAGGTCGAGAATGCCATCAAATTGTGGATGCACGTCGGCGATATGATCTGCTCAGCCACCGGTGGAATCGCCCAGGTAGGCGGCTACCACGGCGGCGGCTCACCCATCATGGAACAAATCGCCATCACAACCCAGTACGACATTCAGGAAAAGAAAGAACTGGTCAAACGGATCGCCGGCATAAAAGACTAATTAGTTAAGAGCCCCCGCCTCCGAGGAGGCGGGGGCTCTTATTGCCAGTCATTACGAGGCCGCCTGCCCAAAAATGTCATTGCGGACCCTTATTCTACTCGTCATTGCGAAGGGCCGCAGGCCCTGCGGCAATCCGTCCGGCATCACGGCAATGCGAGGACCGTCATCAAAAACGTCATTGCGAAG
>CAIYTC010000285.1 GCA_903929005.1 uncultured Dehalococcoidia bacterium
GATAGCCCAGCGCCGTAAATTGTTCCACAAGATACAGCTTGCAGCTACGAATGCGTGCCAGGCAGTTTTCCAGGTAATCCGTGCAGCCGAGTACCGCAAGTCCGGCTTGCTGTGCTGCCGAGTTGACGTTCCAGGGAGGACGGGCTTTCTTGAGGTTATCAATAAGCCTCTTTGACCCGATGCCATAGCCCAGGCGCAGGCCTGCCAGGGCGAAATCTTTAGTCAGGGAGCGGATAATCAGGATATTGGGCGCGGACAACAATGGCAGTGAATCCCAGGCCTTATCCGCAAATGCGATATAGGCCTCATCCAATGCGATCAGAGTCTGGGGGAACGACGCTACCATGCGCCTGACGTCCCGGCTGCTCAAGTACTGGCCGGTGGGATTATTGGGGTTGCATAGGAAGATGCCTGCCGGCTCATGCTGCCTGGCAAACGCAATGAAATCGGCGGCATTTAATTGAAAACCGGCGCTTTCGGGCAGGGCGTACTTTTCAATCCGTGCCCGGCTGAGGCGGCAGGCCAGTTCGTACTCCCCGTAGGTTGGCGAGGGGATGACCACCGTATCCCCCCTGTCAAAGTAGGCGAGGGCTGCCAGCCTGATTACCTCGGTGGAGCCGCTGGCGGCCATCAGGTTTTCAGGGAGCACCTTAATTTTGCGGGAAAGTGCCTTGACCAGTTGTGAGGAATCAGGGTCGGGGTATAGCTCGATATTGGCCCGGCGCAGCGCGGCATATACTTGCCTGGGCGGGCCGTAGGGGTTGCAGCAGGTGCTGAAATCGAGTATATCGCCCGCGCTGACGCCTTTCTCCGCCAGGTTGGCGTAGCTGATACCGCCGTGCGGCCCGGGTACCAGACTTTCAATATGTGGCTTAGCCCGCAACATTAACCAGAGCCTCTTTAGCGATGGCGATAATTCCCCAGATTGACGCAGCCGTCAGCAAAATGGCCTGTGACTGCCCTATAGCTGCCGTGGTCAATTCATTTTTATGGCTGCCCAGGGTATATGCCCCGGCTTTATCCAGGATTATGCCCAGGGCGCCGGCCATGGCGCTCATCGTCCAGCCTGCATTGGGGCTTTCCGTCAGGCTGTGCTGCTTCAGCATGGTTTGCCAGCCACGGCCCGCGCCGGCCCGGCAGATGGCTGAAGCCATGATAATCAGCAGGGCGCTCAAGCGGGCGGGTATGAAATTGAGTATATCATCGAGGCGGGCGGCGAATTTGCCGGTATATTCCCATTTACCGTGGAAACCGATCATGGCGTCGAAAGTATTGACGATGCGGTAGGCGACGGCGCCCGGCAGCCCGAAAACAGCAAAATAAAACAGAGGGGCAACGAAGCTATCGCAGAGGTTTTCAGCGCAGGACTCGATAGTGGCCGACATCAACCGGGCCTGTGTCAGGTTGGCGGTGTCGCGGCTTACCAGTGCAGTGGCGTGCCGGCGTGCCTCATCAAGATCGTTGCTGCCGAGGCTCAACTTCACTTTCTCTACCGCTTGCCAGAGTCCGCGCAGGGAGAAGGTATTTTTCAGCAGGTAAATGGAAAATAAGACGCAGGCGATGGTGATCAGGTTCTGTAAATATCCTGTATAAAAATAGTCTGCCGCGGCCGCTGCGGCTGCCTCGCCCCCCAAAAACGTCGTTGCGAGGAGCCCGCAGGCGACGAAGCAATCCTGAGGCATTACGCCACCAACGGACAGATTGCCGCGCCCTTCGGCCTCGCAATGACATTTTAAAAAATACAGCGGTAGGGTGATCATCGCCGTGGTCAGGATTACCATCGCCATGCCGCAGATGAACCGGCGGATGTTTCCCGTACGTGGGGTTAATCTAAGCTGCAAGGAGATAAGCTTGCCCAGCCAGGCCACCGGGTGGAAGCGGTTGGGCGCCTCGCCCAGCAGTATGTCCAGCAGCAGCGCGCCCGATAAAATGTAAAGTCCAGTCATGCTTAACCTGTCAATTGCCCGCTAAATCCCGCGAGGTGACCAGCGCAGTGGGCAAGCCGTTTAGCGGGTGTGCGTATACATGGACGTCTATGCCGAAAACCTCTTTTAGGGCCGCTGAATTTATGATCTCAGCGGGTTTACCCTGCTTCCAGATACCCCTGTCATTTAGCATAACCAGGCGGTCGCAATACTGGGAAGCAAGGTTGAGGTCATGCAGGGCGGCCACTACGCTCAGCCCTTGAGCGTGGCAGAGCTGGCGTAAAAAACCCAGGATCTCGGCCTGGTAATTGATATCCAGGCTGGCCGTGGGCTCATCTAACAGCAGGAGCCCGGCCTGCTGCGCCAGCGTACGCGCGATTAGCACGCGTTGCCGTTCACCGCCCGACAGCTCGTTGATGTGCTTCGAGGCAAGCTGCTGGGTCTGTGTCGCCTGCATAGCCTTCACCGCTATGCTGATATCCTGCTTGCTCTCATACCTCAAAAGCCCCAGGTGAGGTGTGCGTCCCATCAGGACGATATCCAGCACCGTAAAAAGTTCCGGCAGAAAGGCATTCTGCGGCACCAGGGCGATATGCCTGGCGATATATCCGTGGTTATTGCTGCCGATATCCTTCCCGTTCAAAGAAACGCTCCCCGTACAGGGGCGCAGGATGCCCGACATACCCTTGAGCAGCGTGCTTTTGCCGGAACCATTGGGACCTATTATGCCCAGGAATTCGCCCTCTATGGTATCGAGGTTAATAGCCTGCAAAACGGTATGGCTGCCGTATTTGAAGCCGGCGTTTGCTAATATTAAAGTGGTCATTAGAATATGGCCTTTTTCTTCCTGTTCAGAATATATAGAAAAAAGGGCGCCCCGATTAAAGCAGTGATGATGCCTACAGGTATCTCTTGCGGGGACATGATCGTCCGTGCGGCGGTGTCGGCAAGTATCAGGAAAGCGGCCCCGGTCAGCATCGACATAGGTAAAAGCAAGCGGTAATCCGGGCCAAATACCAGGCGGATAGCGTGGGGGATGATAATGCCGACAAAGCCTATGGCGCCGCAGAAGCATACAGCGGCCGCCGTGGCAATAGTAGCTGCTGCCAGGATAACCAGCTTGGTTTTCTCCACATTGATGCCGAGCTGTTGCGCCTGGTCTTCATCCAACTGCATCACGTTTAGCGAGCGGGCCAAAAGGAGCAGGGTAAGCATGCCCACCAGTATATAGGGCGTCATAATGGCCACGCGCCACCAGTCTGCCAGCGAAAAAGTGCCCAGCAGCCAGAATATAATGCCGTGGACCTTATCCCCGGACATGATCAGTAGGTAGGAAGTAAAGGAGGATAGAAAAGCGCCTATGGCCACGCCGCCCAGGATGAGGGTGGTGACCGGCGCCGTTTTACCGGTGCGGGCAATTGAAAATACAGCCATCACGCTGACCACCGCGCCTATGAAGGCCAGTAACGGTATTAAAGCAGCCGGCGTGGCGGCCGGCAGGAGGAAACCTGTGACTGCTCCCAGCGCGGCGCCCTGCGATATGCCTGTCAGGTAGGGGTCGGCCA
>CAIYTC010000286.1 GCA_903929005.1 uncultured Dehalococcoidia bacterium
ATGGACAGGCTGGTTTGCGGTGACGTGGGCTATGGAAAAACGGAAATTGCGCTGCGCGCTGCCTTTAAAGCCGTTATGGATAGCAAGCAAGTAGCTATCCTGGTGCCCACCACTATCTTAGCGCAACAACATTTCAATACATTCAGCGAGCGGCTAAGGAGCTTTCCCGTGAAGATAGCGGCTTTGAGCCGATTCTGTTCGGCCAAGGAACAGTCGGAGACAATTGGGAATTTGGCCGCTGGCGCTATTGATATCTGTATCGGGACGCACAGGCTGCTGCAAAAGGACGTGCTATTCAAGGATTTAGGCCTGGTCATAATTGACGAGGAGCAACGCTTCGGCGTGGCGCATAAAGAACATTTTAAAAAAATGAGGCAAACAGTGGATGTGCTTACTCTGAGCGCTACGCCCATACCGCGTACCATGCATATGGCACTTTCCGGCATCAGGGATATGAGCACTATCGAATCCCCCCCGGAAAGCCGTTTACCTGTGATTACCCACGTGGGTGAATACAATGACAGGCTGGTACACGAGGCCGTTTTACGCGAACTGGAACGTGACGGTCAGGTATTTATAGTGCACAACCGGGTACACAGTATCAATGAGCTGGCATTTAGGATAGCCAACCTGATACCCGAAGCGCGTATTTCGATTGCACACGGCCAGATGGAAGAAGATAAACTCGAAAAAATTATGGCTGATTTCATAGAAGGCAAAAGCGATGTGCTGGTAACAACCACAATCATTGAATCGGGGCTGGATATGCCAAATGTCAATACTCTTATTGTGGATAATGCAGACAGGCTGGGGTTGACACAACTTTACCAGTTGCGCGGTAGGGTAGGAAGAGGCGCCAACACAGCCTACGCTTATTTTTTGTTTGATCCAGGAAATAAAATGACGGAACAGGCGCGGGAACGTCTGAAGACTATTTCACAGGCCACTGAATTGGGAGCTGGATTTGCTATAGCTATGAAAGACCTTGAAATAAGGGGTGCCGGCAACCTGCTCGGAGCGGAACAAAGCGGCAATATTGCTGCGGTCGGCTTCAACTATTATTGCCAGCTCCTGGCCGAAGCAGTGGAGGAGATCAGGGCAAAGAGAGACGGCCGCGAGGTAAAACGGAAAACCGAGGAAGCTGCCGTATCAATTGTTTTGCAAATACCTGCCTTTATCCCTGAATATTACATTGCAAATACCAGGACAAGATTCAATATTTACCGGAGATTAGCAAAATTGAGCTCATTTGGAGAAGTAAACGATATTGCGGAAGAGCTTATTGACAGGTTCGGGACGCCGCCTGAAGAGGTAGCCAACCTCTTATATATTGTGGAGTTGAAGCAGATTGCTCAGAAAGCAGGGTTGGAGTCTATTTTCAGCAGTGAGGATATGGTAATAGTCTCGCTTGATGACGACTCCTCAATTGAAAGCGGGTTGCCCCCAATTACCAGAAACGGGGCAATTAAGATAGGTAACAGGCAAATAAAGTTGAACACTGTAAGCGCAGGCAATAACTGGAAAAAGCTACTCAAAGAGCTATTGCAGGGAATTGCTGATAACCGTTTTAAGGGCTAATAGTGTGGTCTGCGGTTGTCAGTCTTCTATCCCCGCATCCTGCAGATAGTCAACCACGTCCTGCACCGTGATGAAATTATCTGCATCCTTTTCAGGGATCTCAAATTTATTCCCCGGTTTGCTAAAACTGTCTTCGATTGAAGTAAAGAATTCAGCCAGATCATCCGGGTCCATGTTAAGGTCAGCGATGAAAGAGGCAGAAGGCTCGATGGAAACTGCGTCGACACCGAGTTCATCTAAGAGTATGCCTTTAATTTTTTCGAATAAGCTGGCCATTTGATCCCTTTAATAGATTATACGATTTGATACAGGTATCAATCAATTCAGCTATTTCGCTGGTTTTTCTGTATCAGAGATCACGGAACCAAGCACTCCGTTAATAAACTTGGGTGACGTATCGGCGCCGAACTCTCTGGCCAATTCCACTGCCTCGTTGATTACCACCTTGAGAGGGGTCATTTTGCTTATCATGATTTCGTACAGCGCTAAGCGGAGAGTATTGCGGTCCATGGGAGCAAGTTGATCAACCGGGAATGCAGGTGCAAAACGGCTGATAGTATCATCCAGTGACTGCTTGTTCTCCAGCACGCCGTGAACCAATTGGCTGGCAAAAGCAGCGGCTTCCCCTGTTAGCGTTTTGATAGCTAAGGTACGCTCGAGTATGCTATCCGGACTATTGGCTGCGAATTCTAATTCAAAGAGAGTCTGCAGCGTAACGACCCTGGCGAGATGCCTTGGACCAGCAGGCATATAATTACCGCTAAATTAAAGTGGCAGGTCTGAGATATTTAATTTAAAATCTCCCGCCGGTACGCCACTTTATTATCTCGTTGGTGGTTTCAGCGTTACTAAGGTTGAACGTAAGCGCGCCCGGACTGATGAGCTTAATATACCTGGTAAGTACATCGCCGGGGCCTACTTCAAAGAAAGTGGTGATGCCACGGGCAAGCATGGTTTCCACAGATGGTTGCCATTTGATGCAATGCGCAATCTGGCTGATTAACTCCTCTTTGATAGCCTCGAGTGAATGCATAGGTTGTGCCGTGACGTTGGATACCACCGGCACAGTAGGCGGTTCGTATTTAAATTGCGCTACGGCGTTTATCATGCCACCCATGGCTGGTTCCATCAGAGACGAATAAAATGCGCCGCTGACTTTGACCTGTACCATGCGACGAGCGCCTTTCACCTGTGCCAGTCTCCTCGCCTTGGCCAGCTTCTGATCGTCCCCACTAACAACTATATTTTCGGGGGCGTTAATATTGGACATCTCGACACCGGTCGTCAGGCAGATGCCCTCGACAGTATCTTTGTCAATGTCCATGGTCAGCATGCCGCCGGGTTTGCGCCGGCCGGCTTCATTCATAAGCCTGCCTCTTTCACGGATAAGGCGGACAGCGTCCTCAAGTTTCATCATGCCGGCTACTACCAGAGCCGCATATTCGCCACAGCCATGGCCTGCCACAAGTGTGGGTGATGGCAGTGCACCGCCGCTGATTTCCTCACCTGCCTTTAAGCATGCAATGCTGACAGTCATAATCGCTGCCTGCGCATTAATAGTCTGGCTCAGATCTTCTTCCGGTCCCTCAAAGCACAACCTTGATAAGGGGAACCCCAGTGCTTTATCGACTTCGTCGAACACTTGCCTGGCTGAATTATAGTGGAGGTAAAAGTCAAGCCCCATTCCGACTTTAATTGATTCCTGCCCGGGAAATACATAGGCCACTTTTACATCTTCGACCATCTAATTCCCTCCTCGATGGAACAAATCATCAAACCTTTTTAACAATACTTATTTGCGCTTCTTTTTCGGGCCTTTTATTTCTATGACTTCCCGGCCGTCATAAGTTCCGCAGGCCGGACATACCTGGTGAGACAATTTTGTGCTGTGGCAGCGGGAACACTCAATAAATGCTGCGGGAGTCTTGGCAAGATGACTGCGCCTTTTACCCTGGCGCGCTTTGGGATATTTTTTCTTAGGAAGTGGTGCCATTTATACTTTGCTCTCCTTTTCTAACTGTACTAACTTAGCCCACCGTTGATCGTAGGACTTATCTCTATGGCTGCAACCGCCCCTGGCAAACTCTTGACCGCACACCGGACAAATGCCCGGACAATCAGGCCTGCACAGCAGCTTGGTGGGCGTTGACATAATTATATACTGTCTAATTGCCTCACTTAAGTCAAGTATATGAGTATTGTCTATCGTAAAATCTTCGGGTTCCGTGTGTAAGTGGACGCCCGAATTGATATCGATAACAGGAAAATATTCGTCTTCCAGCACAATTATTATTTGTTTACAGGCTTCTCCGAGGCAGCGGGAACAGATACTCTTGATGTCTGCGGTTAGTTTACCTGTTACAAGGATCCCACGATCAGTGTGAGTCAGGTTAACATCGCCTTCGACGTGGTTCTCATTGTTTTCGCCGGCCAGTTCGCCTATTCTGTAGCTTCGCACCGTTCCAAGCGGCTCTTTCAGGAGCTGAGCTACATTTATTTGCATGATGGCAGATTCGACTACGAATTCGGCTCATTATATGTTGAGATACGTTTAATGTCAAGCAAATGAACGTGAGTCAGCAGTTATTAAAATGTGTTGCCAGCAACAAGGCTTATTTTCATTAATGTTTCTACCACTGGCAACCACAAAAATACCCTCAAGCCAGATGTTTAACACCTTGACTGGGCTGAGTAAAAGGATTTAAACTGTTTTGCGGTGAGGGAGACGGCTGCGTGAGTATTTACAGGTATTCTACGGAATTATGTTAACCCCCTCAAGCAAAAACCATTTATTACCCGGGCACTTCAAAAATTGCGCGCAAGTGAATTTGTGGTTTAAACAGGATGCAAATAGGATTCATAATTGAATAAGCAAGGGTAAATTATTAGGTATAATATTAGTCAGAGCATTTTTAAAGAACGAAAAAGGAGTAAGGTTACGGGTTATGAAAGTCGTATTTTTAGAAGACGTATCGGCAAAAGAAAAAAAGGGGGATATTAAAGAGGTTTCCAATGGTTATGCCAGGCACTATCTTTTACCGAGGGGCTTGGCATTAGCGGCGACTGCTGGCGCTGTGAAAGCGGCAGAAAAGATAACCAGCGATAGGGAGAGGAAGCGTGTACGCCAGCACGATGAATACGCTGAGCTTGCCCAACAGATCAATGGTAAGGAGTTGCGATTTAAAGGTAAATCAAGCGCCAGGGGTACCTTGCATGGCTCAATCACCACAGCTGATATAGCAGAAAAGCTATCCGACCTTATAAATGTAGATATCGACAGAAAAAAAATAGCCCTCAAGGCCTCTTTACATAAAGTTGGTAATTACGAGGTGGAAGTTGTTTTTACCAAGGACGCTGCGGCTAAAATTATGGTTATAATTGAAGGGGAAGCTGCTTGAAGCTATGAAGGAAACTTTACCTCCATACGATCAGGATGCTGAAGAAGCGGTACTGGGTTCGCTGTTAATAGATAGCGAATCTATTACCGAGATAGACACCACCATAGGCGCTGAGGATTTTTTCAGTGAGCAAACCCAGTTTGTATATAGCTCCTGCCGCAATTTATTTCAGCGTGACGAGGCCATAAACCAGATCACGGTAGCGCAGGAGCTTATCCGGCTTGGCAAGTTGGATGAAGCAGGAGGCGCGTCTTACCTGAGTCACCTGGTTTCAATGGTGCCGACGTCTTTGCATGTCAGGCATTATGCCCAGATCGTATACAGGTTAGCCACTATGCGGCGGCTGATAAGCGCTGCCGGGCAGATCGAATCTATTGGCTATAAAGCAGACCCGGATGTAGACCTATCGTTAAACCGGGCTGAAGACATTATCTTCAAACTCAGGACTAAACAGGGCCGTGGTGAATTCGTGGCCATACAGGACGCTTTAAACACATATTTCGAAGAAGCAGCGGAAAAAACTATTCATGGTAAAGATATCCAGAGCGTCAAGACCGGGTTCAAAGCCATAGATAATGCCCTGGGAGGCCTGCAGCGTTCGGAACTGGTTATATTGGCTGCCAGGACAAGCATCGGTAAGACCAGCCTGGCTTTGAATATAGTCCGCAATGCGGCTGTCAACCAAAAGGCGTGCGTGGCCCTGTTCAGCCTCGAAATGTCCCGGCGGGAGATAATCCAGAGGCTATTATCCAGCGAAGCAAATATCGAATCTCAGCATTTCAGGAAAGGCCGCTTTTCGGAGATAGAGGAGAAATTATTGCAGCAGGATATAATTCCCAGGCTGGCCGAAACCTCCATATATATGGATGATACTCCGAATATGCGTATAAGTGAGGTGCGCAGCAAGGCAAAAAGGCTTCACTTGAAGTACAGTGTTGACCTGGTAGTGCTTGATTATATACAACTGCTGAGGGGCGATTCCAGGAATGATAACCGTGTGCAGGAAATTACCGAGATCACACAATCGCTGAAAGCGCTGGCCAGGGAGCTTGATGCCCCTGTATTAGCCCTCTCACAGTTGAGCCGTAACATCGAGCATCGGCAGGAGAGCAAAAGGCAAAAACAACAGGTTAAGCCTCAACTTTCGGACCTGCGTGATAGCGGCAGCATTGAGCAGGACGCAGATGTGGTTATGTTTATACACCGCTGGGACAAGATATATCCAACTGAAGAGGACTGGGTGCGCGAATTTGGGGAGGAATTCACTTATCCAAAGGGAATTGCCCAGATTATTATTGCCAAAAATCGTAATGGTCCCACTGGCGAAGTGCCGCTTAGATTTATTCAGGAAACTACCAAATTTGATAACTTCGATAGCAATGTTGTGGAAGTTGGCTCAATATATTAAGGTAATAAGAGATGACAGAAAGTAGTTTCAAAGGGTTTCCACTCAGGCCTGAGGTAACGCCTCTGCCTAACATATTTTTTAGCGAGGTATTGCCGCTGATAGATGATGCAGTCGAAGTAAAGGCTGTTTTACAGATCTTTTTTTTGCTTAGCAGGAGAAGGGGGTACCCGCGGTTTGTAAGTTTTCAAGAATTGAATAGTGATCCTGTGATTGCAAAAGGTTTGCGCGAATTGACTGGTAAACCCGAGGCCCTGTTAAAAATTGCGCTTGAGTCAGCCGTGGAACATGGCATCTTGCTACATATACCCATCAATATAGAAGGCCATCCGGACGGCGCCTATTTTATAAACAACCAGGGTGAAACGGAAACCATCAACAAAATCCTTGATGGTACACTCAAAATTCCCAGGGTTGATATAAGAAAGATCGAAGAGCCGGCCAGGGAACAAAATCCGGATATTTACAATCTCTACGAACAAAATGTCGGGATGCTGACACCTATCCTGGCCGAGGAACTCCAGGAAGCTGAACACAGATACCCGGCTGACTGGATACAGGACGCTTTCAGGGAAGCGGTCAGAGCCAATGTACGTAATTGGAAATATATACATAGTATTTTAAAACGCTGGGACAGAGAAGGAAGGAAAGATGGAAAACCTGTCGGAGATTCTCGGAAAGAAAGAGATCCCGATAAATACGTCAGGGGAAAATACGGACATATGGTTCAGCGGTAACGCTGAAACACCTGATACTGGTCTCCAACAAGCCGAAGCTTGCCCTATATGCCGGGGCACCAAGTTTATACATCCGCTGCTGGCATCGGGCGAGCCTGACTATAGCCGTTTAATACCCTGCGGTTGTGCCAGGCAAGAGATAGATAAAAAAAAGACGGCACGTCTACAGACAATCAGTAACCTGGGCAGCCTTTCGAAGTTGACGTTTGATAACCTGTTACCTGGCGGCCGCAACACTGACGCAGTTTCACAAAGACTGTTTCAAATTGCGCTGGACGAGGTACGCAAGTTCGCCGAAAATCCGCAGGGTTGGCTCGTGCTGGCGGGCCCGGTTGGCAGCGGGAAAACGCACCTGGCATGTGCGGTCGCTAACCTCCGGATTAGTGAAGGTCATCCCGCAGTTTATATGACTGCGGCCGAGTTGCTGGATCACCTGAGAGCTGCTTTCAGCCCCAGCCGGGAAGTTGAATATGATGAGCTGTTTGAACAAATCAAAGATATCCCGTTACTCATACTGGATAATTTAAACTATTCAGCCACGACTGCCTGGTCGAAAGGTAAGCTTGACCAGCTATTGGAACATCGTTTTAACGGCAGGCTACCCACGCTGATAACCACAAGCATGGCAGTCGAAGAATTTGGCAATGACAATGCCGGACACATAAATGACATTGAAGTCAGTAAGGTGCTGATATTGAAAAAAGAGTCTTCCAGCCTGCAGAGCTTGGACAGCCTTGACCTTGAGCTGCTAAAAAATATGAAATTTGCCAACTTCGACAGCAAACGCCTGAGCCTTCCCGATGAGGTACGCCAGAACCTTGAACAATCTCATAGCATTGCCCGTGATTTTGCCAGGGCGCCACAGGGATGGCTTATTTTCCAGGGACTGAATGGATGCGGCAAGACGCACCTTGCGGCGGCCATTGCCAACCATCTGCGGGAATCAGGCAAGGAGGTCCTTTTTATTGTTGTGCCTGATCTGCTTGACCATCTGCGCGCCTCCTTCGGTCCGGAAAGCCGCGTATCATATGATGCTTTATTCGAAAAGATAAAGAAAATACAGGTACTCATCCTGGATGATTTCGGGGAACACTTCGCTACTTCCTGGGCACAGGAAAAGCTCTACCAGTTGATCAATTACCGTTATAATGCACGCCTGGCCACAGTTATTACTACTTGTTTGAACCTTGAAGAGATAGAAAACAGGGTCAGTTCACGCATGGTTGACCCCAGCATCAGTCTTGTATTCAATATAGTTGCTCCTGACTATCGTGGAGACATCAAGATCGCCAGGACGGCACGTCCCCGCCCAAGGGTAAAAAACCAGGGAATGCAGTGACGATCTTTGAAGCCGGATATTTTTCCTGATAAAATGCTTTAATACGAAAGTGGAGGACTCGATAGTAAATCAACCTGTATTGGTGTTAAATGAAAACTACCTGCCTCTGAATGTCTGCAGGGTACGCAGGGCAGTAGTAATGGTGCTTGTTGGCAAAGCTGAAGTGGTGGAGAATGGGCGTGGATATATCACGGCGAGTTCAGGCAATTACGAGATACCATCTGTGATAAGGTTGATCTATTTAATCCGCAGGCAGTCTCACCCCCGCAAAATGACCAAGATAGAGATATTCAACAGGGACAAATATGCATGCCAGTATTGTGGCAGGGAAAGCAAGGAGCTCACACTGGATCATGTAATGCCAAGGCGAAGCAACGGCCAGCACACCTGGGAAAACATTGTAGCCGCCTGTATTCCCTGTAACAGGAGAAAAGCCGGCCGGACTCCTGCCGAAGCTGGTATGCCCTTGCTAAGGCAGCCAAGGGCTCCCGGCAATATAGGGTTCTACGTACCATACCAGTACCTGCGGCTCAGGTCCGAATGGGATAAATATCTCCCGCATACGAGGTAGATACCACGTGCTTATCAGGGTTTCCTAGTA
>CAIYTC010000287.1 GCA_903929005.1 uncultured Dehalococcoidia bacterium
CTTACGGATATCGCCGTACCCCTGGGAATAAAAGCATTTATTCAGTAAAAGATGGAATTACGACCGTATCAGCAGGAAGTTGCAAAGGCCATTTTCGACAGCATCCTGCACGGCAAAGGCCTGACCTTTTCGGTTGAGATCGCCCGCCAGGGCGGAAAAAACGAGCTTTTAGCGTATTTACAGATGCTCTTTTTAACGATGTATGGACTACTGTAATCTGGCGTCTCCTCGATATATCCAGAATACTTCTACTAAAAGTATCGGATTTGTAGCTATTGTGTAGCTGAAACGGTACTTGACAGCTGCTGATATACTTGATATATATGATAAACAAATTTAACGGGATTGATGAAACATGACAGATAAATTGCTCAGGAACATTACAGAACAAATCTGGCGGGAGGCCAAGTCACAGGCGGCCCTGGAGGGCAGGAGCATGAAGGACTGGGTGGAGGAGGTTATCGCGGACAGGCTCGGCAAAAGGAATTTGCTTAAAGAAAAGAAAGACTTAAGGAGGAAGAACAATGAAAGAGGGACAGTTGGTCATGATCAAGGAATGCCACAAGATACCGGAGCTCGTGGGAAAAACAGCCGAGGTGGTCGTAACAAACGGTCTGCAGCTCGGAAGTAAATATCCCATCCACGTAGCAATCGAGGGCTACGAGAACACTGTGGGTTTTCGAGAAGAAGAACTGGCAATTATCGGGCAGGGCTAACAGTTCAAACTGCCAAATCGCTTACAAAGAAAGATACTGAATAAGACTTACCCGTAAACCATATCTGATGACATCGCCTTGGCGGTCCTCATTCGAACAGCCATAGTACGCCCGACATTTCGTGTAATCTTATAGCCTATGGGTGGATTTTGTTCACAAAACTCGTGCAATTTTGCCTGGTCTAAAATTACTACTGTGGCTTTGTCCACGGCAATTGCTGAGGCTGTTCGTTTATAGGGGAGTATCAGTGTTGACCAACCGAGCACGTCTCCTGGGGTGGCTGTGTAGACCGTCTGCTTTTCTGCGGTCTGAACAGCCAGTTGCCCTTCCTCAACAATATATATATGCACCGCGTCATCACCTTCCTTGAATACGATGTCACCGGAATTGTAGGTCATAACATGGCCGATACCAAGGACCTTCTTGATATCCTCCTCACTTAATCCTTGAAATAAAGCTGCTTTTGTTACCTTCTCGACAGAGACTGCCTCCCCCGCTTTACCCGGTTGCATCCGATGAAGCGGGGCTACCAAGCCGATCCGTTGTGTAATTAGAGTCATGACCATCGGATCCGGGTTAGGTGGCCCACCGCACTCAGGTCGATAACATGTCACGTCAGTATAAGTACAATGGGCATGGCATCCCGGACACATATCAGGGGGTTTCGCTTCATCGATAAAATAACCACATTCCACACATTGCCACTTAGACATATCCTTTTACTCCTTATAATTTTTTAACACCAAATCTATTACGGCCATATTAAATACGGCTGGTCTCTGCTTCGGCTTCTATCTTTATCTGGGTGTACGGTCCGAGTGCTTTAACGTCATTTGTGATCGTGTTCACTGCCTGAACAAAGTCCTCGGCGCAGGAGGCGCATACCCATTGCAGACGGACCCGTTCTTCTTCGATTCCCAGCTGTTTGACCAGTTTTTTCAGGAGTGTCATGCGCATCAATGTCTTGTAGTTTCCGTCGACATAGTGGCAATCGCCGAGGTTACAACCGCAGACCAGCACTCCGTCGGCGCCTTCTTTGAAGGCCTTGAGGACAAAGGCTGGCTCCAGGCCGCCGCTACACATAAGGCGTATCGACATAACATTGGGCGAACACTTGGAGCGCGAGACGCCGGCCAGGTCTGCGCCGGCATATGAACACCAGTTACACAGGAAAGCAATAATTTTTGGTTCGAAGCTCATGCTAATACCCCCTCAATCTCTGCCAGAATTTGTATTGTGCTGAAATTACGGGTCGAAATCGCGCCGCTCGGACAGGCGGCGCCACATACATTGCAGCCTTTGCAAAGGACCTGGTTGACGCGGGACACGTTACTGATTTCATCAAAAAAGATAGCGCTGTAAGGACACAAAGCATTGCAAACCTTACAACCGGAGCAAACGACTTCATCGACGGAAGCTGTAATTGCACCCATCTCCATTTTGCCTTTTGAGATCATGGCCAGGGCGCGGGCCGACGCCGCTGACGCCTGTGCCACTGTGTCAGGTATATCCTTGGGACCCTGGCAGCAGCCAACCACAAATATGCCCTCGGACATGGTTGCCACCGGGTCCAGCTTGGGATGTCGTTCCAGGAAGAAACCGTCATGGCTCCGGCCCAACCGCAATATATGTGACAACTGTTCCGTGTCATGCCGTGGTTCAAGCGCTACGCACAATACCACCATATCTACCGAAATATTAATCAGGTTACCCAGTAAAGTATCTTCACAGGTTAATATGAGATTATCCTCTTCGGCGTCGGTGACGCCGGCTGCGATAGAAGCCAGTTTTCCTCTGATGAAATGCACATGCTCGCCCTGAACACGCTCGTAAAACTCTTCATAGGCCTTTCCCGCGCAGCGCATGTCAATGTATAGTTGATAAACCTCTCCTCCAGTTTTCTCCTTGAAAAGATGGGAGTATTTAAGCGAGTGCATACAGCATACACGGGAACAATAAGCGTTATAATTCTTATCACGGCTGCCGACACAGTGAATAATGGCAACGCTTTCCGGAGTTCTTCCGCTCACCAGTTTCAACTGTCCACCGGTCGGACCAGAAGGGCTGCACAGCCGCTCAAATTCGAGGCTGGTAAATACGTTGGGGAGACGGCCGTAACCATATTGGACAATAGGAGTCGGGTCGAAAACATCGAAACCTGTGGCTACAATTATCGAGCCTACCTGCAGGTCAATATACATGTCCTCCTGTTCAAAATTAATCGCCTGGGCTTCGCAGACTTTTTCACAGGCCCGGCATTTGCCCTTGAGGAAATATACACAGCGTTCTCTGTCAATGACAGGTATATTGGGAATGGCCTGCGGGAAGGGCGTGTAGACGGCTTTTCGCATACCCAGCCCTGCATCGAATTCGCTGGCCGTTGACCATGGACATTTTTCCTGGCAGATGCCGCAGCCGACACATTTGTCTTCATCAATATAGCGTGCCTTACGCTTAACTTTGACGGCGAAATTGCCCACATATCCGGAGACGTCCGTGACTTCGCTGTAAGTCATCAACCTGATATAGGGATTGCGGGAAACCTCGTTCATTTTCGGCGTCAGGATGCAGGCAGAACAATCGAGAGTCGGGAAGGTTTTATCGAACTGCGCCATATGGCCGCCGATGCTGGGCTCCCTTTCGACCAGATAGACCACATGCCGCGAATTTGCAATTTCAAGTGCGGCTTGTATTCCGGCTATGCCCCCGCCAATAACAAGCGTGGCCGGGAATACTGGCACTGACTGTTCCTCCACAGGTGAATGATGAGACACACGCCTGATTGCTCCATGGACCAGGCGGTTGGCCTTTTCCGTTGCTTGAAGGCCGGCTTCATGCACCCATGCGCACTGCTCCCTTACATTGGCAATCTGTAATAAGTATGGATTCAGGCCGGATTCCCTTAATACATTCTGAAATGTCTGCTCGTATAACCGCGGTGAACAGGCGGCAACCACAACGCGGTTGATGCCCAGTTGCATGATATCCTGTTTGATCAGGTTCTGGCCTTTGCTGGAGCACATGTATACGTAATCACGGGATACGCTTACATTGCCGGACTTCCTGGCTCGCTGTGCTACATCTTCAACATCGATGACGTCGGCAATGTTGTGACCGCAATGGCAAACATATACGCCAATCTTGATATCGTCGTCCATAGTACTCCTTTTATAAATTTACGCTATCCCTTCGCAGACCAGTTCTACTATATCTTTAATTTCCATCGAAACTGCACCTTGGAAATCTATCAGACTGTCCTCAAAATTCAGCATACAATAGGGACAGGAAAGGGCCAGCACTTCAGCATTCACATTTTTAGCCTGCTGCAGCCTGAGGTCGGAAAACCTTTCGTTTTTCTTGGTATCCATCCAGATCCTTCCGCCGCCGCCGCCGCAGCAAAGTGTGTTTTCTTTGATATCAGGCATCTCGACGATTTCAATGCCAGGGATGCTTTCCAGCACGTGACGCGGTTCATCATATATCCCGTTATGACGTGCCAGATAGCACGAATCATGATAGGTAACCTTCTTTTTCACTTCTGTAGAAAATTTAAGTTTACCTTCGTCTATGAGTTGTGAAAGGTACTGGACGATGTGAATGACTTTGAATTCAGCCCCCAGCTCTGTATATTCTTTTTTAAAGGTATCATAGCAATGCGGTGAGTTGACGATGATTTTGTTGATTCCCGCATTTGAAAATGCCTGCATATTCTTTTGGGCCAGGCTTTGGAAAAGGTTCTCATGGCCTGATTTGCGCACACTTTCCCCACAGCAATTCTCCACTTCAGGCAATATCTTATAGTCCACGCCCGCGGCTTCAAGTATACGTGCGGTAGCCTGGGCCACCTTTTTAAGCCTGGGCTCATAGGCCGGAATGCAACAGGGGAAATAAAGTATGCCGCTATCGGTTTTAGCCTTTTTCGTCGGCGGTGTCGCCCAGTCGCCACGCTGTCCGGCAGGCTGCCCCAGCGGATTGCCCGAGCCGGCAATGTTGCTGACGGCCAGCCATAGCGAGTCGGGGACTTTGGAGACGCCGGTCTCGGCAACTACCCTGCGCATGGCTTTCATGATGTCGATTATGTCGACACCGCGTGGACAGCATTGAACGCAACTGCGGCAGGTGGTGCATAACCATGTGTACTCGGCTTCGAAATCGATAACGCCCAACTGGGCCTGATGGATCAGCTTGCGTACCGGGAATTCGCGGACAAGATTCCATGGACAGCTTCCCGTGCAAAGGCCGCATTGATAGCACTGGTCGAGTTCCAGACCACCTGCCTCCCTGACCAGAGCAGCCGCTTCTTGGAAAGGTGTTATTAACGCCATCTTACCTCACTTAATTCCAAAAATTTCTATCATTCAATAAAGATTACCTGACTTTCTTAACGAAGCGTTACAACGGCATGGTTTTTCACTAATAAATTCTTTTCCCTTCACAGTCATATATTTCCAGCTCTGTAGAAGGCCGGCCTGGCAGATTATGTGTGGCACAACCAAAACAGGGGTCATAGGGACGCCAGGCCATCTCTATACGGTTGAGAAGTCCTTCAGTTATTTGGGTACCAGCTTTGATCAAACCCATTGCCGCCTTTTTAACGGAAAGATTGATGGCGGCCGAATTATTGACTGTTGCCACGATTAAATTAGCTCGCTTAATCAGGCCTTTTTCATCAGTGACGTAGTGATGGATCAACGTGCCACGCGGTGCTTCAATAATGCCAACGCCCTCATCGGGTATGGCTGTGGGTATAGTCCTGATATCAGGGCTGGTAATCTCGGGATCGATGCTCAGTTCCAGCAGCCTTTCGGCTGCATAGAGGAGTTCCACCAGCCGTGCCCAGTGTGTAGCAAGTGTGAAATGCACAGGCTTACCTCCCAGCGTTGAATACATTTTCTCATAGGCTTCCTGCGCCAGCGGGGTGGACATGCCCTCAGCGACGTTAAGGCGGGCCAGTGGAGCAACCCGGTAGATGCCGCTGTCACTGCCATCGGTGAATCCCTTCCAGCCGACATTTTTAAGATAAGGGAATTTCATATAGGTCCATGGCTCTACGTGCTCGGTGATATGTTCAAGGTATTCTGATGCCGGAAACCTGGCAAATTCTTTGCCGTCGGGATCGACGACCCTGAGCTGTCCATCGTAGAGATTGACCATGTTATTATCATCTACAAGTCCCATGTAGTATGTGCGATGCGTAAAGGCATCGCTCACTATCATGTCAACGTAGGCCTTGTTCTTGAGGACGATGTCATCGAAGACCTTGAGTGAAAGCAGGGCAAAATCTACGGATTCTCTGGCTATCCGTTCAACTTCCTTTCGCTCTTCTTCGTTGAGGCCCTTGCTGACTCCCCCGGGTAAGCCGAAGACGGGATGCACTGCCCGGCCGCCAATCATCTTGATAATATGATGGTTTTGCATGCGTGTTTTAATAACAGCGCCGCCCAGTTCGAGGCCTACTTTGGCTATGACGCCGATGATATTGCGTTCGGCCACGGGCGCATCAGGTCCCATGACAAAATCGGGGCCGCCGAGTATGTAGAAATGAGTGGTATGGTCGGTAACATAGAAGGCGCAGTTGAGCAGTTCGCGCAGCTTTTTTGCGGTAGAGGGTGGGTCTACATGGAAGAGCGCGTCCAGCGTTTTGCTCGATGCCAGATGGTGTGCTTCAGGGCAAACACCGCAGATCCTTTGTGTAATCTGTGGCATTTCCTCCGCAGGCCGGCCCTCACAGAACTTCTCGAATCCCCTCAGTTCAGGGATCTGAAAATAGGTATTTTTCACCTCCCCGGCGTCATCGAGAAAGATGGCGATTTTACCATGTCCCTCCAGCCTGGTAATTGGATCAATGGTAATTTTTTTCATTTGAGCGATGCCCTCCTTACCAGCGAGTCCGGCAGGCTATAACGGTAACATGTGCCTACAGGATCAAGCACGTCATTGATAATCGTGCGGATTTCCTCTTCATCCTTCGAGTCGATGACTGAGGCAATGGCACTGAGGAAATGCGCGCCCTGATCGATAACTCCTTCCACAGGACCGTAACACCCGGTACATGGCATATTTACCTGCGGACACAGTGCGCCACAACCTCCCCGTGTGGCAACTCCCGTACATAGCAAGCCCAGCTCCAGCAGGCAGGTTTCCGCATCGGGAATGATTTCGAAATTGCGGTATATTTTCTTGATTTTCTTGATATCTCTTTTTCGGGAGCATTCATCGCAGACCGCTTTGACATTGTGTGAGATGACAGTGCCCTTTGGCGGTAATTTGCCCTCCAGCAGGGCTTCCAATGCCAGCCAGGTGGTTTTTTCCTCTGGCGGACAGCCGGGAATATAATATTCAACGTCAACTACCTGGTTAAGCGTGCTGACAGTATCATAGAAAACTGGGAGGGTCAGATCTCCCTCCGATACCCTGAACAGAGTCTGAGGGAAAATGTTGCCGTTTTTTTCCGTGGAAACAGTATCACGGTAGACTGTATTGAAGATGCTCTGGCGGTCATGCAGGTTGCCCAGGCCGGGGATTCCGCCCCTGCAGGCACAGGCGCCGTAGGCGATCAGTATCTTTGATTTTTCCCGCAGCATTTTGGCCATATGCTCCTGCTCTGAATTACGTATGGCGCCGTTGAACAGGCAGACATCGATGCTTTTAGCGGGCATGGCCTCCACATCGTCATATTTTGCATCGATAGCAACCGGCCAGAAGACAATATCGGCTGCTTCAATGAGTTTGAGGATTTTGTCACCTATCATCAGTTGCGCGATCTCACAGCCGCCACAGCTTGCCGCCCAATACAAAGCCAGTTTTAATTTAGCCATCTACTACTCCTCAGGAACCCTTTCAAGCAGGTGAGCATAGTTTGCGACCACTATCCCGGATTACTGCTTAATGACTGCTGTTAGATTCCTTTAAACCCTTTACCTTTTTATTATTCGCAGCCTTGCATTTCAGGAGGGTTTCCCACATGACCCTCTCCAGAAGTTCGGGAGCAACAGGCTTGATTAAATAGTCAACAGCCCCCATCTTCATTGCTTCAAC
>CAIYTC010000288.1 GCA_903929005.1 uncultured Dehalococcoidia bacterium
ATGCGCTGGCTGGCGGAGTCGCCGGTTTATATATCTGACCCGGCAAACCGGGCCTCGCAGGAGCTGGCGGCCTGGGAGGCTATTTCCAGCGCGGCCGGCGTTGTGCGGGGGAGCGGCCAGTGGCAGAGCCGGCTGGATAATTACTGCCGGGGACTGCAGGAGAAGATAGCCTCCGGGCAAACCGACGAAAACGGCGAACCCCTTCCAACCGCTGATTATACTCTCAAAAGAGACTCGGCACTGAGACTCAAATCATTTATCACCCGTCTTTCAGCGGTTCCGCCTCCCCGCGATGGCAGCCCGTGGAAGGATTTCACCGCCTGGGCAGGCCAAATGGCGAAGAGGTATGCCGGTGTCGGGTCCTGGCCGGAAGAGCAGGTGGACAGGTATGAGAAGGTTATCGAAGTGATGGATGAACTCGCTGACATTGACTCCCTTGATCCGGGCGGCGCCACGCTTGAAGAGTTCAGCCGCATGCTCGCTGAATGTCTGGATATCCCCGCCGGGCGGGCGGGCGCCACGGGGTCGGGTGTTTTCATCGCCCCGCTGCATTCCGCCCGGGGCATGGAATTTGATGTTGTTTACATTCCCGGCATGGCCGAGGGCGCCTTTCCACCGTCTGCTTACGATGACGCGGTTATTCCCGACAGCTTGAAGCAACAACTCGGTGACGGCGCCCTGCTGCCCCTGCGTTCCGTGAGGCGCTTAAACGGCCGCCGCGTTTACCTGTCGGCCCTCGCTACGGGGCAGCGGGTGATGCTTTCCTATCCCGCCGCCGGTATCCAGGGGCAGAAAATAGCCTACCCGGCGCCGTGGCTTATCCGGGAAGCGCAAATACTGCATCAAAAAGCGTCCGGCGCTGTGCCTGCAAAGCCGGGTGAACCGTCACCGGTCAGCTCCGCCAACCTTGAAGAATTTACGAAGGAGCCCTGGCTTACGGTTATCCAGTCCGTCCAGCAGGGGCTGGAATCCGTAGACGGCCTTGCGCCTGCGGACCTCCATGATTACGACATGCGCAGCTTCGCCGGGTGGCGCGCCTCCAGTCAAAGGCCGGAGCGTCACTTCCTCGTTCAAAGCGGCATCTGCCGGCGGGCATTGTCCATGGAACTGGCCAGGAAGGGCGATGCCTTTAGCTCCTGGGACGGCAACCTGGCAGAATTGGCCGGGCGCAGCAGCCGGTTGGGCATCCCCGAGGATAGGCATTTCTCCCCCACCAGGCTGGAACGGTGGGCAAAATGCCCGTTCCAGTATTTCATGAAGTACATCCTCGAGATTGAGCCGCTGGACCGTCCCGAGGAGCTCCTGTCCATACCGCCCATGGAACGTGGTTCCATGGTGCATACCATCCTCGAAAGGTTCATGAAAACATTGCTGGAAGGCAAGGAAATGCCCGGACCGGGCAGCCCCTGGGAGGAGGCGCATAAGCAACTGCTCATAAATTTGGCCGCTGAAGAATTCAGCAAAGCCGAGTCCATGGGCATAACCGGCAGGCAACTGTTCTGGGAGGTGGCCCGGCGCGAGGTGCTGGATGACCTCTCCGTTTTCCTCGAAGAGGACAACAAGCTGAGGGCTGAGCTGGGGACACGTCCCGTAGCTATTGAGTATTCATTTGGCTTTGACCGCAGCGAAGCATGCCCGCCGGTCGTACTGATAACCCACAGCGGGCAGAAAGTCGGATTCAGGGGCATGATCGACCGCCTGGACGCCGATATTTCAGGAGCAAAGCTGTTTGTCATAGATTACAAGACCGGCAGTTCCTATCCCTTCAAAGATATGAAGAAGGATCCGCTGGGCGACGGGAAACACCTGCAGTTGCCCGTGTACGCCATGGCAGCCCGTGACCATTTCAGCAGCAAGGGAGAAGTGAGAGCGGCGTACTGGTTTATTTCCGCCAGGGGCGGATTTGACCGCATGCCCGTGATGCTGGCGGATGTGGAGGTTAAACTCAAAGACATCGTGGAAACAATTGTCTGCGGCATCGGCGCCGGACTTTTCCCCGCCAACCCCGGGGCCGCGGCAGAACAGTATAACAACTGCACCTACTGCGATTATCAGCGCGTTTGCCCGGCCGGCATCGATATTGCCTGGGAACGGAAATCCGCCGATCCCCTGCTGGCGGGCTACCTGCGCATGTCCGGCGGAGGGGAAGATGGAGAAGAATCGTGAGCGATAGTTTCGTTCCTTCCGACCGGGAATCCAGGTTGCGCATTGAAAATGAGCTGGACAGTACATTTTTTGTAGAAGCCGGCGCCGGCACGGGGAAGACATATGAGCTGGTTCAGCGCATAGTAAACCTAATAAAGGAAGGCCGGGCGGAGATTGACGGCATCGCGGCTATAACCTTCACCCTGGCCGCAGCCGCCGAGCTGAAGGATCGCGTCAGATTAGAACTTGAAAAACACTGCGGGGGACCGGACGAAGGCCAGAGGAGCCGGTGCCGCGCCGCGGTTGCCGGTCTGGATAATGCCGGCATACAGACACTTCACGCCTTTGCCTCATCGATTTTGAGGGAGAAACCCTTTGAGGCCGGGCTGCCGCCCAATTTCGAGATACTGGCCGATATCGAAGAGAGCATCGATTTCGATGAAAACTGGCAATCCTGGCTGGACTCAGCCACGGAAAATAAAGAGATATCCGGGAGCCTGTTTACCGCCATGGCGCTTGGCCTGAAACTTGACGGCTTAAAGGAGCTCGCCGGCTCGCTGCCGGGGGACTATGACAGGCTGCCGGAGCATTTCGCAGCCGTGGCAACGCCCGCGCGCCGGGCGGTGGGCGCCCTGGTCGCTGAGCTAAATCACATAGACGGACTTATCCCGCTGGCCAAAAACGGGGAGGATGACCCCCTCGTGCAGCACGCCCGCAGGATGCTGGCCATGGGCCGAAAGCTGGCACTGATGGAGCAGTCCGGCGATGCCGCATTATCGCTGCTGGGTAATTTCGGCAAGCTGACAGCCCCCGGCAACCAGAAAGACTGGCTGAAGAATCCCGTCAGCGGCCTTAACGGCTGCAAGGAACTAAAGGATCTCTGCTCACATCTTGAAGAGTTAAGGAGCGCGGAAATAGAGGACA
>CAIYTC010000289.1 GCA_903929005.1 uncultured Dehalococcoidia bacterium
GCGCAGCTTCCCAAGATCGATTACAAAGCGCCCGGGTAAACAACATGTGTAGCGGCGGGGTATTCTGCCCCGCCGCTACATACTTCATCTTCTTAATATTTCGTTCATCTTTGCCTGCTAAAATAACCTTATGCTACAATCCCTGCACATTCAGATAAACAGGTTGTTTAATATGAGAAAATTAGTTGTCAGTTTCATAGTTCTATCGTTCATGATATTGGGAAGCGGATGCTATTTTGAATTCAGATCCTCGTCAACCCTCCCGCCGGGCACACCACCTGTAACACCGGTAACACCGGCAGCGCAGATAGCGCAGGGTACTGTCACTCCCATCGATCCGGCCTGGAAATCACCGGGCATTTCTGACAGTTCCATCTCCCTGCCCAGCATAGCCGACGTCGTTGAGAAAGGCAACCCATCAGTCGTAACGATCACGACGGAGCAAATTGTAAATGACATGTTCAGCAGGCAATTAACGCAATCCGGCGCGGGTTCCGGCTGGATACTGGATAAAAAGGGCATCATTGTGACTAACAATCACGTTGTTGAAGGCGCCAGCAAGGTAATCCTGCAATTCTCCGATGGCAGGACTTCCGAATGCGCTTCGGCCAACGTGTTCCGTGACCCGTTGACCGACCTCGCCATAATAAAAGTTGATCTCTCAAACCTGCCAGCGCTTTCTGTCGGGGATTCCTCAAGATTGAGGGTCGGCGACTGGGTGGTGGGCATCGGTAACCCCCTGGGGAAGGGCATACGCGCCAAGGAGGGAACGATCAGCGGCCTGAAAGTATCGCTATCCCTCGATGAGGAAGAGTCAATGCATGACCTGATTGAAACATCCACCGCCATTAACCCGGGCAACAGCGGCGGACCCTTGCTCAATATGAAAAGCGAGGTTATCGGTATCACCAGCGCTAAAATCTCAGCGGTCGGCGTCGAGGGGATGGGCTACGCCATCAGTATAAATTCGGCGCTGCCGATCCTGCAGGAGCTCATCAATAAAGGTTATGTAACCCGTCCATTCCTGGGGGTTGAGCTTTATACTGTCAATGATTATGTAGCTTACTATAATCACCTGCCGGTCAACCGGGGAGCAGTTGTCACAGTAGTGCAACCGGGCAGTCCCGCAGCAAATGCGGGCTTGCGACGCCTTGATGTGATTTTAAAATATCAGAACAAAGACATCGGCACTGCCTCGGAATTACTTCGTGAGCTGCGGAACTCTAAAATAGGCGAGGAAGTGACCATTACATATATGCGGGGGAAAAATAGCTTGACCACGTCAGTCCGGCTTACCACCAGTCCGCCGCCAAAATAGCCGAGGCAGGATCGATCAGGCCGGCGTTTCTACTGCTCTTGCTTCCGGATAGCCAGTGTTACTTCAATACCAGATAGCCTGAATTTCTCCGCATATGCAGACGCATCCGCAGGTCCTTTCACCAATTCAATTGAAAGGGTTTCCTGCCTGATATAATCTGCAAATTCATTGATTACACTATCGATTTGGTCATTACCCTGATAATATGTGGCTATATGGTCAGCAATTTCAAGTCCGTGCGCACGTCTCATCGTCTGCAACCGCCGCACTATCTCCCTGGCCAGGCCTTCCGAAAGTAGTTCCGGGCTTATGGCTGTAACCACGCCAACCTGGTAATCACCTTCCGTCATGACGGACAATGTTTTATCTTCTTTCAATTCTTCAGATGTGAATTCGATATCCTTTACATTCAATTCATCAAGAATTTGCGTGCACAGGTTTATCAGTGCTTCCCGCTCGTGTGAAGATCTCGTTTTTACCACAACCCTGGGCAGAGGTTGCCTGACCTTAACAGCGCTCTTCGACCTGGCTGCCCTGCCCATACTGCAGACCTTCATGGCCAGTTCGGTGCCGGCCATAATATCACTGTCAATCAGGGCTTTATCTGCAACCGGGAACGATGCCAGGTGTACGCTTTCAGGTTCATTATTATCAACTGTTCTCACCAGGTTCTGGTAAATTTCCTCAGCTATGAACGGGGTAAAGGGAGCGAGCAATTTGGATAAGGTGACCAGCGTTTGATAAAGAGTGTTATAGGCAGACAACTTATCGTCGTCGTTCTGGCTCTTCCAGAAACGCCTCCTGCTGCGCCTGACATACCAGTTAGACAGGTCATTAACAAAGGACTCTATCTTCCGGCCGGCCGCAGTGGGATCATAGTTTTTTAGAAGTTCATCGACATCGGATACCAATTGATTCAAACTCGAGATCAACCACCTGTCCAGTTCTGAAGTTGTTGCAGCGGCCTTTTTCCCCGGCACGAAATTATCTATGTTGGCATAGATAACAAAGAACGAGTATGTATTCCACAAAGTCATGAGGAAACTGCGCATAACCTCCACAACCATGACGGGCGACATGCGCCTGACATTGCCTGGAGGGCCTGCCGTAAACATATACCATCGCAGGGCATCGGCTCCAGACGAATCAAGTACAATCCAGGGATCTATCACGTTTCCCCTGGTTTTGCTCATTTTTTCTCCCTGGGCGTCCTGAATGTGGCCAAGGCAGATCACGTTCTTATAGCACGGTTGATCGAATATCAAAGTTGATAATGCATGCAAGCTGTAAAACCAGCCCCTGGTCTGATCAACTGCTTCCGAAATGTAGTCTGCCGGGAAGCTTTCTTTAAACTTCTCAACATTTTCAAAAGGATAGTGCCACTGCGCAAAGGGCATGGCGCCTGAATCAAACCAGCAATCAATGACTTCGCTTTGACGGTTCATTTTTCCGCCGCACTTCGGACAATCATAATTTATGTCATCAACATACGGCCTGTGAAGATCCATTTTATCTGTAAAACCCTGCAAACCCGGCCTGGTTTTGATCTCATCTAATCCGCCCAGGCACTCATAATGGTTACATTTCTCGCAGTTCCATATATTCAGCGGTGTTCCCCAGTATCTTTCCCTTGAAAATGCCCAATCAACGTTGTTTTGTAGCCAGTCACCAAACCGCCCCTCTTTTATGTGTTCAGGATACCAGTTAATCTGCCTGTTCCCTGCGATCATTTCATCCTTCCTGGCAGACGTCCTGATATACCAGGTCTTTTTCGCGTAATATACCAGTGGCGCATCGCAACGCCAGCAAAAAGGATAGGTATGCGTAATTTTACTACTCTTAAAGAGTAATCCCCGTTTATCAAGGTCCTCCACTATCTCCGGATCAGCTTCTTTGACAAATTTTCCTGCGAATGGGTAGGCGCCTGTGATGTTCCCGGCCAGGTCAACCGGTTGCACAAAGTCCAGGTTTCTCTCAAGACCAGCCAGAAAATCGACTTCACCAAAGGCCGGCGCTATGTGAACAATGCCTGTACCATCCTCCATGGAAACGAAATCGGCATTGATCACTTTATAGGTAAGATTGGGGTCCGTGGTCTGGATATCGAATTGCCCCTGTAATCCTGCCCTGGCACGCTTTCTTTCGACATTATACGCATGCGGATTGTATAACGGTATATATGAAACACCGGCCAACTGGTAGCCTTTATAGGTTGTTAGTACAGGCCTATCACCCAGTCCCGCCTGTTCTAACAAAGCCCGGGCCAATATCAAATAGTGGCCCTGGTATTCAATCACGGCATAGTCTGCATCCGCCGCCAGAGCCAGCGAAGTATTCCCCGGCAAAGTCCACGGTGTGGTCGTCCAGGCCAGCAGGTAGGCGCTGCCTTCTGATACCACTTTAGGTAAGGAAAACCCGGCTGATTTATCAACAGCTATTGTCTCAGGCAAAGAGTGCATTTTAAATTTTATATATACAGAAGGATCAACTGTGTCATCCTTGTAACCCAGCGCTACCTCGTGAGAGCTCAACGAAGTGCCGCAGCGCGGGCAATGAGGGGTAACCTTATACCCCTGGTAAATTAGCCCCTTATCCCACAGTTGTTTGATAGCCCACCAGCACGATTCTATATATGAATTATCCAGGGTTACATAAGGATCGTCCATATCCAGCCAAAAACCAATGCGTTCTGTTAAAGAATCCCATTGTTTCAGGTATTTGAAGACACTCTCCCTGCATAAGGCGTTAAACTTGGCAACGCCATAATCCTCTATCTGGGCCTTGCCGGTGAACCCAAGTTGTTTTTCAATCTCCAGTTCCACAGGTAAGCCATGCGTATCCCAGCCGGCCTTTCTGGGCACGCAAAATCCTTTCATGGTCTTGTACCTGGGGATTACATCTTTAAAAACCCTTGACAATACATGGTGTATGCCGGGGTTACCATTGGCAGTGGGAGGCCCCTCATAAAAAATGTATTTGGGTGAAGAGCTCCTGGCGTCGATACTTTTCTCAAATATACGGTTATTACGCCAGAGTTCGAGTATTTTCCTTTCAATTTCAGGAAAACTGACTCTGCTGTTTACAGGCCGGAACATGTTTAGCGCTTCCTGGCCTGAATCACTACACGGCGGCCATCACCATCACCAGTACTTTCCGTTGTAACAGCCGCATGTTCTGCCAGCGTTATATGCACTATCCGCCTTTCATCCGGAGGCATCGGTTCCATGGTAATGGCGTGCCTTCCCCTTGCAACCTGTTCAGCCAGCCGCAGAGCAAGCTTGGTTAATACTTCGTAATGCCGCTTTTTATACCAATCTACATCAACATTAATGGAAACCCATCTCTTCAACCTCTCAGCAACTATCAATCTCACCAGGTATTGCAGGGATGATAACGCCTGTCCCCTCCGCCCTATCAGGACACCCAGGTCATCGCCCTCAATATTCAGGGTTACGGGCTCATTAACATCATAAGACCGTTCCAGGTCAACGGTAGCGGTTATGCCCATCGCCTGCAAAATATCGCCCAGTACCTGCCTGGCTGTTCCGGCTGCATCGTCCTCACCTTCAGATCGGGCTTCGGCTGCTTCAGTGACAATAACCCTGATCCTGGCATCCTCGGCGCCAACGCCCAGTAAGCCGGATTTACCTTTTTTCAATACAATGACTTCTATTTCGTCGCTTGTTGTACCAAGCTGTTCCAGCGCAACTTTAGTGGCTTCTTCTACTGTCCTGGCGCTTATTTCCAGTTCTCTCAATTCTACACCTTCTTCTTTCCAGTACCCTCTTTGAGGGCTCGGCTTTCCTGTTGCGCAGCAGGGACTTGAGGTTCACGCCTGAACGAAGGGAAGGTGAAGTAACCCCAACCGCCACCCACAAAATACTGGATTACTATTCCAACAATATTTGACACTACCCAGTATAGCGCCAAACCACTGGGGAACGATAGTGTGAAAAACGCGAACATCATAGGCATCATCATGGTGGTCATGCTGGCCATTTGTGCCTGCTTCGGATCAGTAGAGGGCGCGGTAACCATTTTCTGCTGCACCCACATTGTAATGCCAACCAATATGGCCAGTATTAATGTAGGATCCGGTTGCGATAGTTTCAGCCCCAAGAAATCCTCGTTTAGCGGTATCGCCTGCCCGACCATATCCCATGAATAAAGGTGCTGGGAGAGAATCAATAGATTTTCCGGTGTTGCCGCCAGTGCCTGCATGATGGATTGATAAAGGGCAATCCAGATCGGCATTTGAATAAGCATCGGCCACATGCAGCCCAGAGGATTTATACCAGCTTCCTTATACAGCCGCATCATCTCTTGCTGCAACTTCTGCTGGTCCCTGGCAAACTTTTTCTGTATCTCCTGCATCTTGGGCTGCAGCGCTTGCATGGCCTTGGTGGATTGCGTCTGTTTGAAAGTAAGGGGCATCAGTATCAGCCTGACTATCAGTGTAAGAACGATGATGGCCAGGCCGAAATTATTGTAAAGCAGTTGCGAAAGGGCAATCAGCCCATTGAGTACCGGGTCTAATATTGCTACATTCCAAATATCAATCATTTATCCGACCTATTTCAAAAATGAGGAGAATTCCCATGCTACTTTACTTTTTGCCATATCAACAGCATAAACATTATGGTCCCTGGCATATACATATACCATGTCACCATCTGCATAGAGGGCGCCATACACCATGTAGCCAATCGGCAAGCTGCTAACCATGGCGCCTGATTCCAGATCAAGCTTATACAGTGTACCCTTATCACAGATTGTATACAGGTATTTTCCCGATATGGCCGGGATAGAAACAAGCGGACTCTCCGCTGTAAACTGCCATAACTCCTTACCTGTACCAGCATCAATCACATACAATTTACGATCCAGGCAGGCAGCGTATATTTTCCCATCCTTAATAACCGGTGTGGCCCAAAACCAGTTGCCCGCGGCAAATTTCCATCTCTCCTGACCATTGGTTTTGTCAACAGCGTACATATAACGGTCAAAGGTGCCAAAATACAATGTATTCTCATAGATAGCTACAGGAGAGGCGACTGCTGAGGGTATCTTAATGCTCCAGATCTCTTTGCCAGTTTCCGTTGATATAGCATATACATTGCCGCCGTAGTTTCCGGCGTAGATAACACCCTTGTCGATGGCCGGAGTAGTCCATATCTTGTTGGACGTCAGGAATTCCCATTTAAAATCGCCTGTCATTGCGTCCAGAGCGTATATTTTTCCGTTAGCACTGCCGAAATATAGCGTTTGCCCGTCAGTCACAATATTGCCCACGATCGCACCGACAGTCTCATATCCCTCCCTGGGATATATCCATCTTATTACACCGCGGTTGGCATTAATGGCATAGATTTTACCTGTGTATGTCCCCACATAAACCAACTCACCCACAACCACGGGCGTACCATAAATACCCATCCCTGTAGTTGAGGATGAAGAAGAACACATAGCGCCGCAGGCAGCGCCCGGCACAGCAGTTTTAATTATATATGCCCATTCGCTATCAGACGGAAAGGTCTTGTTATCACTACGAGCACCTGGATCAAGCGCTATGACTTTGCCTTCCATTGATCCAAAGCAAATAACTTTATTATATGCCGTGAACCCCGACCAACCCTGTGCCTGCGCACCGGAGCATCCACCACCTCCGGCCATGGTACTACAACCTGCGACAAACACGGTAAGTAGAATGCCCGCTAATAAAAAGATTTTAATGTAGTTACTAACTCTGCTCATTAATTATCCTATTTTAATGCCTCGACTTCATTGAACTCTGTATATCAGGGTACCGGGTCATAGCCGCGCGGTGTCCATGGGTTACATCTGCATATCCTTAAAAAGGTCATCCATCCGCCCTTTAACAGGCCATATTTTTCAATTGCCTCATATCCAAAATGAGAACAGGTCGGTGTAAACCGGCAAGCAGGCGGCGTAACCCTGGAAATAGTACCCTGGTACAATTTAATTGATTTAAGAGCTAATTTCTTCAACATCGCTCGCTAATAAGCCGGAACGCCGCAATAAATTCTTAATTGATTTACATAGCCTATGATAATCCGCTATAACAATGCCTCGCCGTGCTATAAATACTATGTCCCAACCTTGCTTTACATCCATTGAACGCACATTTTCCTTAAGCAGTCTTTTGATACGGTTCCTGACAGTGGCCTTCCCGATCTCTTTAGTTACAGAGTACCCCACCCGTGTGGCACCGAGATGATTAGCCAGCGTTTTGATAACAAGCAAGCTGTCTGCAACCGCTTTACCAGATTTATATACTGCTAAATACTGTGCTCTCCTGGTTAAAGCCAATCTCTTGGCCATTTTAACGCTATACCTGAGTTAGCTTCCAGCGTCCCCTGGCACGCCTGGCTTTCAAAACATCGCGTCCGCCGCGCGTGGACATCCTGGCACGGAATCCGTGTTTTCGTACTCTTGCTCTCTTTTTTGGCTGATAAGTCCTCTTGGGCAATTCAATTCTCCAGATTTGATTACGCTTTTCTATCGGAACCGCTTATATTATAAACATGCTCGGGCGAAGCGGGTAACATGGCCAGAAACCGCGACCGCTTAATAGCCTGGGCTAAACTGCGCTGATGCTTGGCACATACGCCGGTGCGCCTGCGCGGCACTATCTTGCCCCGGTCAGAAACAAAACGTCCTAAAAGAGACACATTCTTGTAATCTATCGGGACTTTATCTGCGCAAAACATGCAAACCTTAGGTTTGACAATAAACTTGCGTCCCCTATCCCTTCTTTGTGCTGTATTGGTTTCCATCAGTCTATTTAAACTCCTTTATATACATTTAAGGGTTTAGAATGGGATATCTTCCGGTTCAATATCACCTTCAATTGCAGGACCCGCGTCCGGGGGTAGCGGAGCAGCGCCCTGCCTGCTATCTATAAACAAAACCCGGTCGGCATTGACTTCAAGGGATGTGCGCTTTAGCCCATCCTTTCCATCCCATGTACTGGTACGTAAACTGCCTTCAACATAAACCAGCTTGCCCTTGGTTAAAAACTGGTTGCAAGATTCAGCTTGCTTTCTCCATGCAGTAATACGAAACCACTCTGTTTCCTTCTTGATCGAACCGTCCGGTTGTGTAATATTACGGTTCGTTGCCAAAGAAAAAGTTGTAACGGCCACACCGCTTGGCGTAAACCTCATTTCGGGATCGCCGCCAACATTGCCAATTAGTAAGATCTTATTTAAACTCGCCATATCTACCCCCTCCGTCTATTAGCTATTCTCACGAATAAATAAATACCTTAAAACATCTTCAGATAGCTTCAAATTCGCATCCAGCTCTTTCAAAGCAGTTTGCTTGATCTGCACTTTTTCGAGCACATAATTCCCTTCAGCCTGCTTTTTAATTGGATAGGCAAGCCTTCTCTTGCCCCACTGATTAGTTTCGGTAACCGTTCCACCGAGTTTGGTAATAAGATCATTAACCTTTCCCAACACGCGGGAGAAGTCATCTTCAGTTAGCTTGGCATTTAAAATGAAAACCAGTTCATAACTGGGCACAATAAATCCTCCAGATTGCAAAATTCCACTGATTATAGCACACAGCTTAATTCCGCAACAACTGCTGATTATGTAATAACCCTAAATTGCATTTTCATCCCTACTGGCATATAGTTTCTTATTTGAGCGAGGCCTTAATATGGAAATAAGCATTATAGGTTTACCCGGCAGCGGCAAGACAACTATTTTCAATGCCCTGACCAAGTTCACGGCCGAGCATAAGCCACATGCCGGCAGCGGCCTGACTACCAATCCCGCTGTAGCCAAGGTGCCGGATGCGCGATTATTCAAATTAAGTGAAATCTTTCATCCCAAAAAAACAACCCCCGCCGAGATAAAATACATCGATATCGGCGGCTTATCCAGGGGATTCGGCAAGGAACAGGGCGTAAGCGGCCAGTTTCTCAACGTCCTGAGCACGGCGGATGCCATCCTCCAGGTGGTACGTGCCTTTGAAGATGAGAATATACCTCATATCGAGGGTAAAATTGACCCTCTGCGGGATATCGAAACGCTTGATATGGAACTGATTTTTTCCGACCTCACTATCATAGAAAAACGCCTGAGCCGCCTTGAATCAGGCCTGAAAATGGGCAAATCGGCGGAACGCGATGCAGCCCTGAAAGAGCAAGAGCTTCTCAATAGGATTAAGCAGTCTTTAGACCAGAGTGTCCCGATCAGGCTGCAAAAATTGACGGCAGACGAATTGCGCGCTCTAAATAACTACCAGTTTTTAACCGCTAAACCTATGCTTATCGTCATAAATATCGGTGAAAAGCAACTTCCTGGATATAGTTCAGTGCTGGAAGCATTAAAAACAGCCTATACCAGACCACAGGTGGCCTTGATATCTATGTGCGGCAAACTTGAAATGGAACTGGTTCAGCTTAATGATCAGGAAGCTGAAGAGTTCCGCCGCGATATTGGCTTGCAGGAAACCGCTTTCGATGCAGTTATTAAACATTCCTATTCCCTGCTTGGGCTAATCTCGTTTTTCACCGTGGGCGAGGACGAGGTTAAAGCCTGGACCATCCGCGACACTACTCAGGCACTTAAAGCAGCGGGCAAGATCCATACGGACATCGAGAAAGGATTTATCCGGGCGGAGGCTATCAGCTATAAGGATTTTATCAACAGCGGCACAATGGCCGAGGCACGAAAACATGGACTGTTGCGGCTGGAAGGCAAGACCTACATAGTCCAGGACGGAGATATTATTAATTTCCTGTTTAATGTTTAGACCCCCCTTTGAAATTCTAATGATGTCAGATTTATCGGTCCGGAAACGGCTGGAGCAAGCCGAAGAACGTTTATCGCCCTACGCAGCGCGCAGTGTAGCCAGCCGCGGCAGAGAGATTAGCGAGGAACCCTGCCCGCTCAGGACGGCTTTCCAGCGGGATAGGGACCGCCTTATATTCTCTAACGCCTTCCGCAGGCTGAAGCATAAGACGCAAGTTTTTATTGCGCCCCTTGGTGACCATTATGTCACACGTTTGACACACACGCTGGAAGTTTCACAAATTGCCCGGACGATCTCGCGCTCGCTTAACCTTAATGAAGATTTAACAGAGGCTATTGCACTGGGGCATGACCTGGGGCACACCCCGTTCGGGCATGTAGGTGAACAGGTGTTGAATGAACTATTGCCCGGCGGTTTCAGGCATTATGAGCAAAGCCTGCGCGTTGTAGATTGCATCGAGAATAACGGCAGCGGTCTCAACCTTACCTGGGAAGTGAGAGATGGCATCCTGAATCACTCCAAGGGTGACCTGGAAATACTGGAAAATGGTTGGAACAATGTTGCAACCCTGGAAGGCCAGGTTGTTAAAATGGCCGATCTGGTCGCATATATAAATCATGACGTTGAAGATTCCATACGGGCAGGGATAATATCCCAATCCGATTTGCCGGTTTCGACTGTAAAGGTATTGGGGCACTCAAATTCGAACCGGATTAATACGCTCGTTACTAATATAGTAGGTTTTTCTCAGGATAATTTGGATTCCGGCAGTAAGGATCGAATGGTTATCGGTATGAATGAAACAGTACGCCGTGCCGCCAACGAACTGCGTGAGTTTCTTTTTTCAAGGGTATATAATGCGGGACTTGAGGCAGCAGAGGTTTCCCGGGCACGAGAGGCAATCACACTTTTGTATCATTACTTTATCGATAATCCAGGCAAGTTACCGGCAGAATATAAAATAAATGCTGAAAACAGGCAGCGGCAGGTAGTTGATTATATCGCCGGCATGACAGACCATTATGCTATACTCACTGCAGGAAAGCTATAATATACACATCGTGTCGTGATAAATAATTGCCCGATGAATAAGCAATGAACATAGCAGACGACATCAAGCAGAAATTAGACATCGTTGATGTAATTTCCCAATATATAAAACTTACTAAGTCCGGGCGAAATTATAAGGCGGCTTGCCCTTTCCACAGCGAAAAAACGGCCTCGTTTTTCGTTTTTCCGGAAAAGCAAAGCTGGCACTGTTTCGGGGCGTGCGGTACGGGCGGTGACATATTCACATTCATAATGAAGAAGGAAGGGCTTGATTTTGGCCAGGTCTTACGCTTGATGGCGGAAAAAGCCCATGTCAACCTGGTATATAAAACTGAACAGAGTTCCCAAGAAGACCACCAGAAACAGGACCGGCTATTCAAGTTAAATGAAGTTGCCGCGGAGTATTTCCATTTTTTACTTCTGCATGATGCTGAAGCTAAGGCTGCCAGGCAATATGCGGATAAAAGAGGATTATCATCTAAAACCGTAGACAATTTTCAGCTTGGATTTGCCCTTAATAAATGGGAGGCATTGAGCGAGTATGTGGCTAAATCAGGTTACCAAATTGATGAGATGCTTGCGGTTGGCCTGGTTGTAGCCCGTGAAACAGGCGGCTCTTACGACAGGTTCCGCAACAGGTTGATTTTCCCCATCAAGGATATAAAAGGACGGGTGGTTGGATTTGGAGGCCGTGCACTGGACGACTCGCTACCCAAATATTTAAATTCACCGCAGACCGCATTATTCGATAAAGGCAGTATTATCTATGGCATCGACCGTGCACAGGGTGCTATCCGGCAAAAGGATTGTGTTGTGATCACGGAAGGCTATATGGATACAATAACAGCGCATCAATACGGCTTTGAAAATACCGTTGCCTCTATGGGGACTGCACTCACCGATAAGCAGATTTCAGCGTTGCGTAAATTATCCAGGAATATAATAGTGGCGTTAGATGCTGATGAGGCCGGGCTTGAAGCCACCACAAGGAGCATTAACACTATCGATGAACAAATACCCAAAGATCACTGGATGCCCTGGAGTGAATCTAAGACTTATGACGAATTAGTGAAGTACGAAGTCCAGGTTGTGGAAATCCGCGACGGCAAGGACCCGGATGAGATTATCAGGAATTCGCCGGAAAAATGGGCCGGGCTGCTAAGGGAATCGCAACCAATTATAGATTTTACTTTGAAAAAGGAAATTGATAACATAAACTCGGACAGTTCCAAAGACAAATCCGCGGTAGTATCTAAATTTTTACCAATTTTATCTCGTATTGATGACTCAATCAGGCGCGCCCATTACGTACAAAAATTGGCAAGGCTCCTGAATTTAGACGAGCGCTTCGTAAATGATGCATTATTTGATTTACGGTCAAGGGAGAAAAAATACACAACTGCCAAGGGAAGCAAGGTCCTAAAAAATTATGCTGACCTGGCCGCATCTTCCAGGCATATTGAGGAATACTGCCTGGCTCTACTGTTACAATACGCGGATTTAAAAGATGCAGGCATGAAACTTTCCACCAATTATTTTGAGCATTCAGAAAATAAGGATATATTAATAAAATGGCAAGATTGCCCTGATGCAAATTCCATCATGGCCAACCTTGACCCGGTTATACATGAATATTTCGCATACTTGATGTCGTTTAACAAACAATTTCCTCCGTCTTTAAGTCAGAATAAGGAGGAAAGGGAATATGCACTGAGTGATTGCATAAACCGGTTGTTGGAAAGATATGTCAGGAATCTCGAGATAAAGAAAAAGTTGATCCTCTCCGAAGAAAAAGAAAAGGGTGATATGGAAGGCCAGTTGGCTAAATTGATAGAGCACGGAATTAACGAAAGCCAGCAATTGCATGATATTTTTAAAAACCGAGGCAGCCTTTTCAGCCGTACCAAGGGAGTCTAAATGGCAAAAAGCACCCAGCCTATAAAAAGGAAAAAGGCACACCCTGTAAAAGCTGAGATGAAAATTGCGGTTAAACCTGTAGTCATGGAGAGGGCGCCTGCTGACCTGTCTCCCCATGAATTCGAAGTCCGGCAAAACCTCTGGGATAAGCTTCAAAACGCCCCTTTGGCAGAGGACGAAAAGGAATTGCTTTTCAGCGACATCGAAGCAGCGCCGGAGGCTGCCGAAGAATGGTCAAAGCCGGAAGCAGAAGGGGAAAAACCGCTTTTTAAGCCTGCGGTAGAGCCCACTGCCCATGAGGCCATTGATGACCCTATCCGGATGTACCTGCATGAAATTGGCAACTACCCTCTGCTTAATGCCAAACTCGAGAGGGAATTGGCCAGCAAAATTGAACCTTATAAATATATTGAGAATATCAAGATTGCTTTCCGCAACTGTTTGAACAGGTTCCCTACAACGTCAGATTTCGTGATACAGTTACTGAAAAATCTGGCCGAATGTAACACCGTTATAGATAAGCTGTCTGAAGATTTAAATGTCAGTAAAAAGCCGGGCTTCAAAGAAAGATTACTTAACCAGAAGCTTCACCAAGCAGTCGATGAGTTCATAAACCCGGAGGTAGTCATAAAAATTGCGCAGGAACTAAACCTGGAGCCTTCAGAGATTGAAAGGAGATTAGTCGATTATTCCATTTACGTAAGAATTATAAATCCCGAAATATTCTCAATCTTTGACGGCAATTCAACCTGGGAAAAAGTGCAGCAAATCGTAAACAGAAATGGAGAGACTGAACTCGCCGCAAAAATAGCTGACAATAGCCCTGCCTTCCAGCGTAAATTTGATCATATTGATAGAGAGGGCAAAGAAGCCAGCAAACAGCTCACAGTATCAAATTTGAGACTGGTTGTCAGTGTGGCCAAGAAATATGTTGGCCACGGTATGCCACTGCTCGATTTGATTCAAGAAGGCAATATAGGATTGGTCCGTGCAGTAGAAAAATTCGAGTACCGCAAAGGCTATAAATTCAGTACCTACGCCACCTGGTGGATACGGCAGGCGATCACCCGTGCCATAGCAGACCAGGCAAGGACTATACGTATCCCCGTACATATGGTTGAAAATATCAACCGGCTACTAAAAGTTAACCGGAAATTATCACAAGAATTCGGCCGTGAACCGAGTTGCGAGGAAATCGGCGTTGGTATGGAGATATCCGCGGAAAAAGTCAGGGAAATCATGAAGCTTTCACAGGTACCGATTTCCCTTGAGCTGCCGATCGGTGAAGAAGAAGATAGCCACCTGGGAGATTTCATAGAAGACCGTTCGAATCTGCCCCCGGCTGATGTCGCGTCACGTGAACTGCTCAAAGCACAGCTCGATGACGTGCTGGGCGAATTAACTGAACGCGAAAGAAAGGTGCTCCTATTGAGGTTCGGCCTGGAAGATGGACGGGCCAGGACTCTTGAAGAGGTTGGCAAAGAATTCGATGTCACACGTGAAAGGATCAGGCAGATCGAAGCCAAAGCCCTGCGAAAATTGCGGCATCCCAGCAGGAGCCGTAAACTTAAAGATTATCTTGATTAGCCACACGCGCATTTAAGGAGGAAAATCATGAAAATCCTTCAGGGATTTTTAACATTCATGGGAGCCCTGGCAGTACTCGCCATCGTCGCTCTTATATTTGGCTATGTTATGGCACTGTTAACTCCCGATATCCGATCAAACATGCGGCCGGTAGCGCTGTCTTCCGAAGCTGTAGACAGCCTGAATAACAAGTTGGGCGATCTAAAAAAAGAAACGGCTGCCGCTAACAGCGCCAAGATCCAAAAGGACATTCAAATCACGATAACAGAGGAAGAAGTAAATTCTATTATAGTGATGACTCTTGCCGAAGGGACTTTACCCCTCAAGGAGATGCTGGTAAATTTCAATGACGGTTATCTGCTTTCCTACAACGCCTGGAATTTCCCGGGTTTACCGGTAAAAACAGCCGTCATGGGTTCAATTGATATAGAAAATGGCAAGCCCAAATTCATCATCAGGGATTTTTCACTGGGTAAATTGTCTGTACCGGATAACCTGGACAGGGGCGCGCAAGACCTTATCAACGTACTGATCAAAATGAATGCCCCCATGGAAGAGCTGAATTTTGAGCTCAAAGATGTTACTATTAACGAAGGACAGCTAAAACTGGCAGGTACAACCAGGGTTAGTAAATAATAAGGTGCTTAACGCCCCGGCAAATTGGGCATGTTCTTCGGCAATTTACCTTTACTGATCATTTTGGTCATTTTTTGTATATTATAAAACTGGTTTAGTAATTGGTTAACATCCCCTGGCGTAGTTCCGCTACCTTTAGCTATCCTCCGCTTTCTGCTTCCATTGATCAGGTCCGGGTTTTTTCTCTCCTCTGCTGTCATCGATAAGATAATAGCCTCTATTTTTTGCGTCCTGTCCTGACTTTCCTTATCCGAAATCCCCTTTGTCAGCTTGGAAAATCCGGGGATCATCTCAACCAACTGGGTAAAACTACCCATTTTTTTTATCCGTCTCATTTGTTCCAGCAGATCGTCCAGGTCAAATCCCGATTTTCTTAATTTCGACTCAAGCTTCTCCAGCTGTTGTTTATCGAATGTCTGCTCGGCTTTTTCGATCAGGGTGAGGACATCACCCATACCAAGAATACGAGAGGCCAGCCTATCCGGGTAGAAAATTTCCAGGGAACCGGTTTTTTCTCCGACACCGATGAATTTGATTGGCACACCGGTAACGAATTTAATTGAAAGGGCGGCGCCGCCTCGTGCATCGCCATCCATCTTGGTTAATATCAATCCCGTTAGACCCAGATTCTTATTAAACTCGTCAGCCACGTTGACTGCATCCTGCCCGGTCATAGCATCCGCTACGAGCAATATCTCTACAGGTACAACCGCTTTCTTTATATCCACCAGCTCTTTCATTAAGACTTCATCGACATGCAGCCTGCCCTGAGTATCGATGATAACCCACGAAGCAGCAATCTCCTCCGCTTTCTTAACAGAGTTACGGCAGATCTGGACCGGATCGACCCCGGCATCTTCAGAATACACGCTGATATCCAACTGGCCTCCCAACACCTTCAACTGGTCCACGGCTGCCGGCCTGCGCGTATCAGCCGCAACTAATAGTATTTTCTGGTTGGCTTGCTTGAGATGTGACGCCAGCTTGGCAGCCGTCGTAGTTTTACCGGCGCCCTGCAGGCCGACCAGCATTATTACAGACGGTTGTTTGGATGAAGCCTTCAACTTTGCCGGCTCTTTACCCAGGATGGCAACAAGTTCCTCATTGAGTATCTTAATAATCTGCTGCGCGGGTGTAAGGCTTTCCAGTACTTTGGCATCAACGGCCTTTCCCCTCACGTCCGTTAAAAAGCTCTTTACCACCTTAAAATTAACATCGGCCTCCAGCAAAGCCAGGCGAATCTGCCGCAGCGCCTCATCCACCTCTTTTTCACTTATCCTGCCCTTATTTCGCAGCCCGCTGAATATTTTGCCTATTTTCTCGGTTAATGCTTCAAACATATATATCCCCTGCGTCGGCAATGCAACCTGACTGATCTGCCCTTTTGCTAAAATACAATCAGCTTATTAGAATGTTATATCTGATATAATATGATCAATGTCGTACTGGTTATTAAAGAATAGCATATTTTTTTAACCCTGGCCTCGCTATAATATCCTTCAACAGATTGAATATGCGGAGTTTTTAATTTGATCCCGATTCAGCTTAGACTGAAAAACTTCATGTGCTACAAGGACAACGTAGCGCCTCTCAGTTTTGAAGGCCTGCACGTAGCCTGTTTGTGCGGGGATAACGGGAGTGGAAAATCCAGCATATTTGATGCTATAACCTGGGCGTTGTGGGGAGAAGCTTCAAGGGGCAAATCAAACGATGACCTGATCTACACCGGCCAGAACGAAATGGAAGTAGAGCTTGACTTCACATCCGCTGACGAGCATTTTCGTGTTATCCGTAAATACAGCCGGCCGGCAACATCCAGGTCAGGGCAGACCATGCTTGACCTGCAATTGCTCAGCGGCGGCAAATTCAAGCAGATCTCTGAACACACAAAAACTGAGACCCAGCAGAGATTATCAGGCATCCTTCACCTGGATTACCCAACGTTCATAAATAGCGCTATGCTGCTGCAGGGAAGGGCCAACGAATTCAGCAAGAAAAGGCCTGGTGAACGTAAAGAGATACTGGCTAACATCCTGGATCTCTCATTCTACGATCAATTGGAGCAGCAGGCCAGGTCCTATGCGGATACTAATAAATCCGAATCCCTTATCCTCGAAAGAGAGCTCTCCGGGCTGCAATTGAAGCTAACTGAAAGGCCGCAATATGAGAGCGCTAACAATGAAGTCCTGGTTGAACACAAAAACATAATACAATTGAAACAGGCCACGGATGGAAATATATTAGAACTGCGGCACAGAAAAGATTCGCTCGCTTCCCGGAAAGAGCAGCTTCATTTGATATCGCAGCAATTAACCAGCAGGCAAAAGGATCTCGCTACCTGGCAGAATCGAATAGTCTCTTCCCAAAGCAGCATTTCAAGATTCGCTAAAGTCCTGGTACGTCAAGACGAAATTGAGCATGGCTTCTGCGAATTCCGCAGGGTTTCCGGCCTGGAGGAACAGCTCAACGACAGATTAAAGAGGTCACTGGAACTCGTGGAGCGGAAAAATAAGCTGCAGGGGTTAATAACGGCGGCTCAAAATATCTATGCCAGTGAATTTAAAACGTTATCAACCCGCGTAACGGAGCTTGAATCCAGGTACAGCAGGCTGCCGGGGCTACAACAGAAATTAGTTGAGCTATTACAGCATCAGCAGAAGCTGGCAAAAACAGAGGATATCCTTGAGGCTAACCAACGGCAACTAAACCATTTAACTGCCTCGATCAGTTCAACATCCACACTCAATTCAGAGCTGACAACTTCCGCGCAGGAAATAAGACGCAAGCTCGAGTTGATGTCGCAGGCAGGGGCCGCTTGCCCCCTTTGCGAGTCCGAGCTAGGACCTGATGGTTGCGCCAGGATTGAAAAAAAACTAACCGCAGAACTGCGGCAAAAATTATCGCAGGCACAGGCTAACAACAGCAAAATGGCAACGCATAAAGCAGAGCTTGGCTCACTGGAAAAAGAAATACGGCAGCAAGAGACTTTATATAAAGCTGCGCGTGACAAAATCAAGCAGCAAATAACGCTTACGGGCAGAGAGATCGACGAAGCTAAATCAAGTGAAGAAGAGCTATCCAGTAAAAAAGTTGCCCTGCAAAAACTGAATGATGACATACGGAATAAAAACTATACGATTGAAGAGCAGAAGGCCGTGATTGCAATCGAGCAAGAGCAGCAAGTGCTATCGTATGACCCGGCTGCTCATAAGAAAGTGAGCCAGCACAGGTTAACTCTTCAGAGCTTTGAAAACCTTAACGTGGTACTATCCGAGGCCAGGTTGCAGATCAAAAATGAAGAAAAAAGCAAAGCTGACTCTGAAGCAGCTATCACACACCTGCAGGAAGAGTTGCTCAAGTTGAATGCTCAAAGCAGCCAGGTTACAGCCGATTTATCGTCACTGCCAGGGATTGTGGCACAACTGGAAGCCGCTGAGAAGCAACAAAGTTCGTTATTGAATGCTGAGAGAAAGCTACGGGACAGGTTGGCGGAATTGGGTGAAAAACTTAAACAACTCGATATATTGGTCACTGAGCAGCAGGAGAAAGAAAAGGCGCTTCAGCATTGCCAGGAGGAAGAAAGCATTTTCTCAGAACTGGCCAGGGATTTTGGTAAAAAGGGTATCCAGGCATTGATCATAGCAGATACCTTACCGGAAATTGAAAACGAAGCGAATATCCTGCTGGCTAAAATGACCGAAAACCGCATGTCGCTTACACTGGAAAGCGAAAGAGGCAGTAAAAAAGGTGACCTGATTGAAACCCTTGATATCAAAATCGCCGATGAACTTGGTACACGGAGCTACGAAATGTATAGCGGCGGCGAAGCTTTCAGGATAGACCTGGCGCTTCGTATAGCCATTTCCCGTTTGCTGGTGAGGAGGGCGGGGGCATCCATGCCCATACTCATCATTGACGAGGGATTTGGTACACAGGATAATGCAGGACTGGAAAAGCTCGTTGAAGCAATAAATTCCATCCAGGACGATTTCGAAAAAGTATTCGTTATTACCCATCTTGAAGAGCTAAAGGACCGGTTCCCCGTCCTGATAAATATCACGAAAACGGCTGAAGGTTCACAGGTTTCTGTCAGCCAGTGATGAAATATCACAATAATCAATAAGGAGGCGCCGGCCTGGAACCGGCGAACAGCAAACGTATTGGCCCTGTAGGCGCCTGAACTGACTGGCTGTAAGGTTAGCTGCCGGACTATTTTGAAAGCCTGGCTTCAGTCTATTCCTGCCTTGACAGATACGTACTGCGGGACTATCCTAAATACAGTTAGAATATGATGTAATTACTCCCGGGCAGCTCAGTTTTCGCTGTGTAGTGGGATATTGCCGCAAATTAAGTACAATAGTAGTAGCAAACGGGTTATTATATGACTGAAAGATATGAAATAAACGCCCTGGAAAAAGAGGAGTCCTGGCGGTTATTCAGATATCTCGGGGAACTGGTAGAAGGCTTCGATAAGCTGTCCGGGATTGAGCCGGCGGTAACTATTTATGGGGCGGCTGTGGCAACCCAGGATCAAACTGACTATCAAAACGCCCGGCAGATAGCCTTCCTGCTGGGCAAGCAGGGCTTTAACATAGTGACCGGCGGGGGGCCGGGCATGATGGAAGCTGCCAACCTGGGGGCACATGAAGCAGGTGTAAAATCAATCGGGCTTAACATACAGCTTCCTCAGGAACAAAAATGCAATGCATATTCGGATCTTAATATCTCATTTAATCATTTTTTCGTACGTAAGGTGATGCTGGTGAAATATGCCACCGCCTTCGTGATAATGCCCGGCGGCCTGGGCACATTGGACGAACTCACAGAGGTGTTAACGCTTATACAAACCAATAAGATCAAACCTTTCCCGGTCATCCTGTTTAATTCCTCATTCTGGCGCGGCTTCCTTGATTGGCTGCAGACCACAGTCCTGCTGCCCGGTTATATCTCTGAAACAGACCTTCAGCTACTCAGGTTATCCGATCAGCCTTCGGACGTCCTCGACATTGTAAGCAGTTGGTACTTAAGGCAGGCGATCGTGGGCAGGGGGGCGATTGATTAATCTCACCTTTCATGGCGCTGCCCGTACGGTAACCGGTTCAAGGCACCTGCTCGATATCAATGGCTACCGCGTCTTATTGGATTGCGGGTTTTTTCATGGGCGCAGGGCTGAAACTTATGCTAAGAACCTGCACTTTGCTTTCAGCCCGCAATCTCTTAACACGGTGGTTATATCACACGCACACATGGATCATCTGGGTGATTTACCGAACCTGGTTAAACAGGGCTTCACGGGTGATGTGCACTGTACATCGGCTACGCTTGATCTCGCTAATATCATGCTTATGGATTCAGCCAATATCCAGGAGGGCGATATCAGCTTCGTTAATAAGCTGCGGCGCAGGCATAACGAAGCCCCGTTAGAGCCGCTGTATACCAAGATCGATATTCCACCCACGCTGAAGTTATTACGCGGTTGCTCATATGATCACCCCTTTAATATAACCGAAAACATCCAGGTTATATTCCGCGATGCCGGGCATATACTCGGTTCTGCTATCACGGTGTTGAATATTAATGATGCCGGCCGGCAGGTATCTGTCTGCTTCACCGGTGATCTCGGCCGCAACGATATGCCAATTATACGCGACCCCTATGTCGTGACCGACTCCGATATCCTTATCATTGAAAGCACTTATGGCAACAGGCTGCATTCAGATATAAAGACAGTGCAGGAAAAGCTGGCCAGGGTGATCAATGAAACAGTGGCCCAAGGGGGCAAGTTGATCGTGCCCTCGTTTGCCCTGGAAAGGACCCAGGAGCTCATATATTGCCTGCACCAGCTCAAACTAAGCCACAGCATCCCTGATATACCGGTATTCGTAGATAGCCCACTGGCTATTGACGCTACTGACATTTTCCGCGTTCACCCTGAATGCTACGATTCAGAAACGGCCGAGTTTCTCAGGACGGAGAAGGATCCCTTCGGCTTCCGCGGATTGCATTACGTAGCCTCATCGGAGGAATCCAAGAAGCTAAATGATATCAGGACACCGGTCATGATCATAGCCGGTTCGGGCATGGCCGAAGCCGGACGCATCCAGCACCATCTCAAGAATAACATCGGCGATAAGAAAAATACCGTCATGATCGTTGGATTCCAGGCTGAAAATACACTGGGACGCAAGATTGCGGAAAAGTGGCCTGAGGTATCAATTTTCGGTGAAAAATACAAGCTGCTCTGCCGTGTGGAGATATTTAACGAGTTCAGCGCCCACGCGGACCGTAACGACCTGATCAAATGGGCAGGTGCAGGCAAGGACAAATGGCAAAAGGTCTTTGTAGTTCATGGAGAGGAATCTGCCGCGCTTTCGCTGGCGGACGCCTTCACTGAAATGGGTTTAAAGCAGGTAGTGGTCCCTGAGTATGGCCAGAGCTTTACGCTGTAACAGGCCCCCGTTACCCGTATTATAATATAGCAATGGCCGAGTTCGTACTCAGACAATTTGAAGATTTACGGCAGGACTGGGATGATCTGTGCCGGAAATCACCGGCTAGGCTGCTGTTTTCTTCACCTTCGTGGTGCGAGGTATGGTGGCGGCATTTCAGTGAAGGCAACGAATTATACCTGGGGGCGGTAACAGAGCAAAGTAATATCATAGGCATCGCTCCCCTGCGCCTGAAAGACGGCGTTTTACATTTCATCGGCAGCGATAATGTCTGTGACTTCCTTGATTTTATCGTCGCGCCCGGCAAAGAAGGCATCTTTTTTTCCGCATTGCGGCAGCACCTGGAGCACACGGATTATAAAACCCTGGATCTCGCCCCTTTGTTGCCGGATTCAACTGCGCACAAGTGGATAGCCGGCATGGCGACACGCAGTGAGAAGGGATCCAGTTGCACAGAAGATGATGTCACAGTGGCGCTCGACCTTCCGCCGGATTTGCCTCCATATCTTGCGCTATTGAACGGCAAGCAGCGCCACGAGATACTCAGAAAAGAGCGCAGGCTGTTGGAAGAGGGGGAGGTAGCCTATGAGGTTAAACCGCAGGCCGCGGAGGGGGATATAGAGGTTTTTCTGGAATTTTTCCGTGAGAGCAGGGAGGATAAGAACAGGTTCCTCACCCCCGGGATGGAGTCCTTCTTCCGGGATATCATAGGGAGCGCCGCCCTTGACCACACGCTGCACCTGGGGATACTGACGCTTAACCGGGTTAAGATTGCCGCGACGTTGTGCTTCGACTACCGTAATGAGATATACCTGTACAACAGCGGATATAACCCTGCTTACCGCCTGCTGAGCGCAGGACTATTATCAAAATACTACAGCATCAGGGACAGCATTGAGAAGAACAAGAAGCGATATGATTTCCTCAGGGGTGCGGAGAGATATAAATATCATCTCGGCGGTTCTGAAACACAGCTTTTTAGATGTATAATAAACATTTAGAACCGTTATTGACGAATTATTAATGGAACAACCGTTACATATCGCCGTACTCAGCCTGCATAGCTGTCCCTACATCGTGCCCGGAGGGCGCTATACGGGCGGCATGAATATATATATCCGCAACCTGGCCAGGGAATTGAGCAACCGGGGACAC
>CAIYTC010000290.1 GCA_903929005.1 uncultured Dehalococcoidia bacterium
AGACATTCTTGCCCGGATACAAGTATAATTATCGCAATATTGTTTAAAGGACTGACATGATGGAAGATATTTTACCCAACCTTTACAAAATCGAACTGCCCCTTCCCAAGAACCCGTTGAAATCAATCAACTGCTACGTGATAAAGGGGAAAGACAGGAACCTGATCATCGATACCGGCATGAACCGCCCGGAATGCAAAGAAGTCCTTTTTCCCGCGCTCAAGGAGCTGGCCATCGACCTGGAGAGGACGGACCTGTTTGTCACGCATCTGCATGCCGACCATTTCGGCCTGACCGGCGACCTGGCCACGGATACCTCCAAATGTTACATAGGGCAGGCAGATGCTGCCATCGTCAAAGGCGTCCGGCACTGGGGGGAATTCCTGCATGTTTTCGTAGAGAACGGCTTTCCTGAATCGGTTTTGAAGGAATCGTTGTCCAAACATCCCGGCGTCATTTACAGCCCCAGCCGGCTGGTGGAAATCACGCCGGTAGATGACGGGCAAATCATCGAAGTGGGTGATTTCGAGCTTGAATGCATCGAAACCCCCGGACATTCGCCGGGACATATGTGCCTGTATGACGCCAAAAAGAAGCTATTTTTTTCGGGTGACCACATACTTTTTGACATAACCCCCAATATTTCGTACTGGCCGGAAATGAAAGATGCCCTGCGTTCCTATCTGGCCAGCCTGGATAAGGTCATCAAGCTGGAGGTAACCCGCGTCCTGCCGGCGCACAGGAAACCCTGGCATAACCACCTTGAGCGTATCGATGCTTTGAAAACGCATCACCGGCACAGGCTGGATGAGTGTATAGTTGCTTTGCAGGATGGGGACATGACGGCTTATGAGGTAGCCCCCTATATCACCTGGAAGATCGAATATAGCGACTGGGAGCAGTTCCCCATAGCGCAGAAATTTTTCGCCGTCGGCGAGACAATCGCGCACCTGCATTACCTTGAGACTGACGGGGCGATAAGGCGGTACACGGAAGAAGGCCAGGTCTATTTCGCCCTGGCCTGATGAAGCTTGATAGTTAACGGGCCGTAGGCTATTATTTCGTAAGATAAATAGGGCAGAAAAAATGTCGAGAGTACACTACAGGTCAGGCGAAGGGGAATTAATCCCCATTATAGCCTTAATTATCGTCAATGCCATCGTTTACCTGGCCATCAACATTGCCGCTTATTCGGACACCAGCATAGTACAATACCTGGCGCTGTCGCGCGCAACGGTGATGGCGGAACCCTGGACCATACTGACCAGTATGTTCACGCACATGGATTTCATGCACCTGCTGGCCAATATGGTTACCCTTTATTTCTACGGCAGTTTCCTCAACCGTATTACGGGGACGCCAACCTTCCTGTGGATATATTTCGGCGGTGGCTTGGTGTCCGCCCTGGCCGTGCTGCTGCTGTCTCCCCCGATGTCCCTTACCATAGGGGCATCGGGCGCCGTATTCGCGCTGGGCGGTGCACTGGCGGTACTATTACCAATGCTCAAAGTTTATATTATCCCTATCCCGGTTCCCATGCCGCTGTGGGTGGCCATTTTAATCGGCTTCCTGATACTGGCGTTTATACCCGGCGTATCCTGGCAGGGACACCTGGGTGGACTGCTCCTCGGCCTCGCGGCAGGCTGGTACCTGCGCGGCCGGCTGAGGGTGATGTTATAAGGGATACAAACACC
>CAIYTC010000291.1 GCA_903929005.1 uncultured Dehalococcoidia bacterium
AATACCATGTAGAGCGGGAATTTAAAGCGCTGATAATATACAGTGAAAAGCAGGATCGAGGCCAGGATAGAGATGGCCGCCAGGCCCAGTGACAGAAGCGGGGGGTAATCGGGCATCCTGCGGATGCCAAGGGCAATAATAGGCTCCCAGAAAGCGAAGGTAACCCAGAGCCAGGTAAATACCGAGAGGGGTAAGCTATAACCGAAGGCGGCGAACGTATTCTTGCTCAATCCCTCGTGCAGCTCTTTCAAATTGTGATACATGCGGCAGCTGACGTTATTGGTACCGTCAAAGAGGCGGTAGCGCATCCCCGCGGCCTTCACCTCCTGCGGGAGCTGAAGGTCGTCCAGCACATTCTGCTTGATAGCCTCAAATCCGCCGGATTTCTCATAGGCGCGGCGGTGGAACAGCAGCAATTTGCCGCTGGAGGATAACACCTTGATATCTTTGGGTCTCAGCCGCCGAAGCAGGGGGACATTGGCAAGGACACTCAGCGCAAAAATAGGCATGGCAAGCTTCTCGGCCCAACTGCCCAGCTTGTGCCCTGGCACTATCGACAGCATATCAGCGTTTTCACCCTCAAGTGCGGCTGTAGCACAGCGTAGAGTATCCGGTGTGTGTACGGTGTCAGCATCCGTGAACATTAGCAGCCCGCCGTCGGCTGCGCGGTAAAGCTGGTGGCAGGCCCAGTGCTTGCCCAGCCAGTCGGGAGGTAAGGGCAGTCCTTTGATGACACGGAGCCGCTCATCTCGCCGCGCAAGATCTTTCAATATTGCACCCGTCAGGTCGGTTGAATTATCGTCCAGCACGATGACCTGGAAATCAGGGTAATCCTGCGCCAGCAGCGATTTCACGCAGGGATAAATCTTATCCGCTTCATTGCGGGCCGGCACCAGCACCGATATACGCGGATAGCCGCGCGGATTCTTGTAATCATCCAGGTTGCGCAGGGTTAGCATATTGATGACCGCGATGACCAGCATTATGAAAATGAAGAGCATGACCAGTATATTGGGCAGCAGCAGAGGGTCAAGGTTCGTCATGACTTCCTCACCAGCCTGCCGATCCAGGGCTGAGGCTGCGGCCAGCTTTTAAAATAGGAATAACGCCTGATGGCGAGAATAGACGCATGCACTATGCCGGCGCTGAGGAGAGGTAGCCTGTATCTGGTAATGAAAGGGTCCGGCCAGACCATCAGGACAATCAGGAAAATAATCAGGCCTGCCACAGAAGCCCACACCCAATTCTTCTGGATAATAAACATGAACCCGATACAGAGCGCCAGCATGGCAGGCCCCGGCCAGCCCGTCAGGCCGAGCCAGACGCCGAAGGTGGGCGCCATGCCCATACCGCCCTTGAAATTCAGGAAGGGGGAAAATGCGTGTCCTACCACCGGGGCCATTGCTACAACAGCCAGTTCCCACCCGGCCATTCCCGATAACATCTGCGACAGCCACACGGGCAGCGTGCCTTTGAAGGCGTCCAGTAGTGCTGCTATAACGTATAGCGCCTTGCTGCCGGCACGTGCTACGTTGGTAGCCCCGGGCGACCCGTCGCCGTATTTCCTGATATCCTTATGCAGGAGTATCTTCCCTATCCACAGGGAGAAAGGAAAGGAGCCGAGCACAAACCCGGCGGCTATCCAGGCTAAACTAATCATCGGTTAATTATTATATAATTAAGCCGTGAGGTTTGTCAGCCGTCTATTGGATGCCTGTCGCAAGAACCGCAGCCTGCTCTGCGTAGGTCTTGATCCCGACCCTGCCAAATTGCCGGTCAAGGACGTATTTGAGTTTAATAAGGCTATTATAGATGCTACCGCAGACCTTGTCTGCGCTTACAAACCCAATCTCGCTTTCTACGAAGCCATGGGCGTCCGCGGTCTGCAGGCGTTGAAGAAGACTGTAGCCTATATTCCTAAAAATATACCTGTCATCGGCGATGCCAAGCGCGGGGATATCGGCAACACGGCAATAGCCTACGCCCGGGCGCTTTTCGGTTATTATAAGTTTGATGCCGTTACGCTCAATCCCTACCTTGGATACGACTCTGTCGAGCCTTTCCTTGATTATAAAGATAAAGGTGTCTTTGTGCTCTGCCGTACCTCCAACAGCAGCGCCTGCGATTTTCAAGACCTGGTGGATAATTTCGGTATGAAGTTATACCAGTCGGTAGCACTGCGCGCCGGCGACTGGAACAAGGATGGTAACATCGGCCTGGTGGTGGGGGCTACTTATCCTGAGGAATTGAAAGAGATAAGGAAGCTCTGCCCGGATATGCTCCTGCTGATACCGGGCATCGGAGCGCAGGGCGGCGACCTGGAGTCCTCGGTTAAATACGGTATTGATACTAATAAAGAGAGGGCGGTGATCGTGGCTGCCCGCCAGGTTCTTTATGCTTCCCCAGATAAGGATTATGCTCAGGCCGCCCGCCAGGCCGCCATTGAGCTACGTGACAGCATCAACAAATTCCGCGGTATGTAGCAAGCCGTAGCCGGGGTGGTTAACATGCTGGAAACCGAAAAACGCGCCGCACGCACTATATTCCATATCGACCTCGACGCGTTTTTTGTCAGCGTGGAGCAGGTGCTTAACCCTGCACTGCAGAGTAAACCGGTTATAGTGGGAGGCAGGCCTGAAGGACGTGGTGTAGTGGCAGCGGCCTCCTATGAGGCACGCAAGTTTGGGGTGCATGCCGCCATACCCCTGGCCCGGGCCAAACGGCTTTGTCCCCAGGCAATTTTTCTTACCGGCAACTACCGCAAATATGTTGAGTTTTCGCTCAAGTTCATGGATATACTCGGTGACTATACCCCGTCTATTCAGCCGGGAGGGTTAGACGAGGCCTACCTTGATTTGACAGGGTGCGAGAACTTCGGCTCGTGGCGCAACCTGGCCCTGAAGATAAAGGGGCGCATCAAGCAGGAGACCGGCCTGGTGGCGTCGGCCGGCATAGCCCCCTGTAAGGTGGTGGCTAAAGTGGCCTCCGACCTCAGCAAACCGGACGGCCTGATTGAGGTGTTGCCCGGGCAGGAGCAGGGCTTCCTGGCACCTTTACCTGTGCAAAAGCTGCCCGGTGTGGGGGATAAGACGGGCAAGATGTTGAAAACTATGGGAATTCAAACCATTGGCCAACTCGCGGATATGCCGCAAGGGTTATTTAAAAGCCGCTTCAACGAGGGTATGGTATGGCTGCAGCAGCATGCGCGGGGGATAGATGACAGCCCGGTAGAAGCGTACGGTGAAGCCAAGTCCATCAGCCGGGAGACCACCTTCGAGAAGGATAGCCTGGATAGGGCCTTCCTCAAAGGTAATCTGCGCTATTTCGCCGAGAAATTGGGTGCGGAGCTAAGGGATTCCGATAAAAAGGCCAGGACGGTAACCCTCAAACTCCGCTACACTGATTTCGAAACCATCAACCGAAGTACTTCCTCGCGGGAAGCAACCAACCTTGACGACACAATCTTTCAATCTGCCTTACGCCTGCTCGAATCGGCCCTGGGAAAGAAATATAAGCCGGTCAGGCTGATCGGGCTTGAAGTATCCAATTTCACTGCCGGTGAAACGCAGCTTTCCTTGTTCGATGCCGAAGCTAAACGCCTCGAGCAGCTCGACCGGGCCATCGACCAGGTGCGCGATAAATACGGATTCGACGCCATCCAGACCGGCTACACACTTGAATTGAAGCAGAGGTACGAGGGGAAGACGAGGGACAGATGATAGTTCAATCAGTCTATATGAGCGGGTTAACAGCTGTTATACCAGGGTATTTCTTAAAGTCAGACACATTGGCGGTATAGATCATGCCCACTCCGTTTTCAAGCATAGTAGCCACTATTTGAGTGTCAAAGATTTCAGTGCCGTTTATCTTATAGCGGATCGCCATATCAAGCGTGAGCTTTATGGTATTATTTTTTAGATATAGAAGTGCGATGTCGGACTCCAGATATCCGGTTATTATCCCTGTCGCTTCAGAAGAGCTTAACGGGCGCCTGAATTTTCGGGGGTTGGTTACCGTTGCGAAGAATTCGCACAATATTTGCGGCGACATGCAGGTTTTCAGTGTTCCGGCACTTATTTCTTTGATCAAAGCTGCGGCTGACGGATGGCTGGCGCTATCAATATTAATGGCATATACCAGTATATTGGTATCAAGAAAAACCCTGCTTTCCATTACATATCCTCATAAATGTCTTTGCGGGAATATGTGTCACGGCTTCCACCCATGTGGTAGGCTTTCAATACGAGCGGCTTGCCGGGCTTTTTACCGACTGCAGCAGGGGATGCGGCCTCTTTTTCCCTGAACCATTCCTCCAGCCGGTCCCGGGGGATGCGCCACCTGCCGTCTATCTTTACGGCCGGCAGCAGTCCCTGTTCCGCCTTTCGTGTGATCGTTTCTATCCTCATGCGCAGCATCTCCGCGACCTCTTTAGTGGTAAGCAGCCTTTGCATCCTTGTTATTCCCCCTGCCTTGATAGGCTATTTCCATATTTGTATAAAATTGATTATAAGCTATTATAAATAATAAATCAAATAGTAGGTAATTAACATGATGATATTGACTAAACGCACTTGTCCTCCGTGTATTGGTCATTGAAAGACCTGTAGCCTTCACCTATAATACGAATGTTAAGGTAGAGGACAATGCAAATCATTGAAGGCCGCAACCCGGTAATCGAAGCTCTCAGGGCTGGGCGCCCTATCAGCAAGATCCTGGTGGATAGGAACGTACAGTTGCACGGAGCCGCGGCTCAAATCCTTCAGTCGGCCAAAAGCAGGGGAGTGATGGTTGAGCTGGTGGATAAGCAGACTATTGACAGGCAAAGCGTGACAGGCTCCAGCCAGGGGGTTATCGCCTTTGCGTCAGCCAAAGATTATGTGAGCTTAGACGACCTGTTCAGCCTATCGCGCGAAAAGTGGGAACCCGCCCTGTACCTGGTGCTGGATGGTATCGAGGACCCGCATAACCTGGGGGCCATACTGAGGACGGCCGAGGCTACGGGCGTCCACGGCGTGGTGATACGCGAGAGAAGGGCGGTGGGCCTGACTCCGGCGGCGGTCAAGGCTTCAGCAGGCGCGGTGGAATACGTCCCGGTGGCCAAGGTGACCAATATCTCCCAGGCCATCATAACGCTGAAGAAATATAATATCTGGGTCACCGGGATAGACATGGCGGGCGGGCAGGATTACAGCCAGGTGGATTTCAATCTGCCGACGGCCATCGTCATCGGGGGCGAGGGGAAAGGCCTGTCGGACCTGGCCAGGAAAAGGTGCGACTCAATAGCATCAATCCCTATGAAAGGGAAGATCTCCTCGCTCAACGCGTCCGTGGCGGCCGCGGTGGTAATGTACGAAGTCCTCAGGCAGCGCGCGCTTAAAAAAGCTTAAACACTTTCTTGAGCAGCCAGATAATGATAAAGATAACCGCGATGACCAATGCCAGATTGATCAGCCACCCAAGGCTAGGAAGAAAGGAGGACCCGAACAGCCACAGTACCAAGACAATTATACCGATGACTAATAAAATATCCATGGCTACCTCACATAAAGCTTTTTCCTGCTATTCATTATATCAATATCCGGGATTTTAGTGTGCTTCCGGGATGTTCCAGGGGTGCCTTAAGCGAAATTGAAATATAATAGATAGAGGACCATGAGTTTAAGAGACTGCCTGGCTATATCGTTGCAGGTTCTGCGCGCCAATAAGATGCGCTCAGGGCTTACCATTCTGGGCATTGTTATCGGCGTCAGTTCGGTGGTTTTCATGATCTCCTTCGGGCGCGGCCACGAGGCCAACCTGATGGCCATCTTCAAGAGCATGGGCGCCGATGTTATCTATGTCACCAGTTCTTCCCAGATGATGGACCAGATATCGGGCATAACGCACAAGCTGACCATGGATGATGCCGAGGCGCTGGCCAACGCTAACAGGCTGCCGTCGGTGGCGCTCGTTTCGCCGCTCACGGAAAAAATGGCTACTGTCACTTACGCTAACGAGAAGGTCAGCACGGATATCATGGGCATGGTGCCCTCCATACGCTCAATAATCGAATACCCGGTAGAACGCGGGGTCTATATATCAGACGCTGACGTGATGTCGGCGTCCAGTGTGGCTGTGCTGGGGGCAACGGCGCGCACTAACCTCTTCAAGGATGAGGACGCGCTGGGGAAAAACATCCGGGTGGACGGACGCATCTTCGAGGTAGTGGGCCTGCTGGAGGCTAAAGGAGGGTTCCTGCCGGGCGCCGATGATTTCATCATGATACCCATAACGACCATGCAGGCCAAGCTGATGGGAGAAACAACCACGGAAGGACGCCCGGTGCAGACCATTGCCGTGAAGGCGATTTCCTCCGACCGCGTGGGCAGCGCCAAGGATGAGGTAATATCGATCCTGAGGCAGCGGCACCACATCAGGGAGGGGGAAGAAAATGATTTTTATGTCATGGACATGCGTGAGATATTAAACCAGATGAAACAGGCGCTGGAGGTGTTCCAGGTCTTCCTGGCCAGCGTAGGCGCCATATCGCTGTTAGTAGGTGGCATCGGCATCATGAATATTATGCTGGTTTCGGTCTCAGAAAGGACGCGTGAGATAGGAATCAGGAAAGCTGTCGGGGCCAAGAGGCGGGATATATTAAGGCAGTTCCTGGTTGAAGCGTCGATTCTAAGCCTTGCGGGAGGCATAATAGGCATATTAATTGCTTTCCTGTTTGTTCTCTTAGTGTCGGGCATTAGTGTGGGCGGTTATACCATCCAGGCGCCCTTTTCCCTCGATATTGTGCTGCTGGCACTGGCGGTAGCCACCCTGGTCGGCATATCCTCGGGGCTCTACCCTGCCTACCACGCAGCCAGGATGGACCCGGTGGAATCACTGCGTTACCAGTAGGAGGACATAGCATGGCAAAGGTAGAGACCGAGCGCAGGGACCGTATTTATATTGTCCGCATCAACAGGCCTGAGGCGCGTAACGCTGTTGATGCTGAAACGGCCGGCCTGTTGGATGACGCTGTAACAATATTTAAAAAAGATAGCGGCCTGCGGGTCATGGTGCTTACCGGCGCGGGGGAGGTTTCTTTCTGTGCGGGCGCCGACCTGAAATCAGCCGGGGGACTGGTATTCAGGAGAGGTGCGGATAAATCAGGCCCGATGGGATTCAGCCGCGTGACCGATGTGCAAAAACCTACCATTGCCGCGGTCAACGGCTATTGCCTGGCCGGGGGATTGGAGCTGGCCTGCTGGTGCGACTTCCGCATTGCTGCGGCAGGCGCTAAATTCGGCGTGGTCAACCGCCGCTGGGGCGTGCCGCTTATCGACGGAGGCACCCAGAGGCTGCCGCGTATGGTTGGATTGGGCAACGCCCTGTACCTGATAGAAACCGGCGCTATGATCAATGCGGAGCAGGCCCTGCGCATGGGCCTGGTGCAGGAGGTTGCGCCGGATGGACAGGCGCTGGATCGTGCCATTGAGCTGGCAGGTATAATGGCGGATTACCCCTGGGCCAGCCTGATCAACGACCGCCGCGCCGCTTATGAAGGCCTGGCGCTTGGCCTGCCCGAAGGTATCAGGCGGGAGCAGGAGTTGCATGCGGCGGATTTGAAAGATGAGGAAATGCTGAACGGTTTAGAGAGGTTTAACCAGGGTCAGAGGCCGTTGCCGCCGGCACCACCTGCTTGATATTTTGCCTGTGGCATGGCTGACACAATATTCTGCACCTGCTGGATCGTGATCAGGGCTTCATATTTCTTACAATATAGAGTATCCGGCAGCTTATCTCGAGCAATTCGGTGATAACGTAGGCCTCTTCCAGTGTCATACCCCTGGCGAAGCTGCCGTGACGGTGCACTATGACCACAGCGTGCGTTTTGAGAGCCTCCGCTACTTCCCTGGCGAACCCGCCCGGCGCCGGTTCTTTGCCGAAACCTATCACCGGCACCTCCGGGATAAACAGCTTGCCCCCTTCGTCCTGCGGGTTGATCTCATCATCGAGGAAGGACAGGGCAACTGCATGAACAGGGTGAGAATGAACTACTGCTTTAAAAAGGGACTGCTGGTAGATAGCGCGGTGGACGCCTATCTCGGTGGAGGCAAGGTGCGTATTAGCATCATCTTTATTCACGCCTGTTTCCACCAGATCGGGCCCGGTCAGGTAGCCCAGCCTGCTGCCGCTGCGTGTGATGACCAGATTATCTTCCTGCCTTATGCTCAGGTTGCCGCCGTGCATGGAAACCACGCCGCGGGTATAGAGGTCAGCGCCTACCGATTGGAAATGATGTAATAGTTCATTACGTGTGCTCAATTTACCTTCACCCATGTCCCTTTTCAAGGCCCTCCGCTCTCAGGCTTGCTTGTTTGACGCGTTGAGCTTTTTCATCAGGCGGGACTTTTTACGGGCTGCCGTGTTGGCATGCATAACATTCCTCTTGGCCGCCTTATCCAGGGAACTGATGGCCTCGGTCACTGCCACACTGGCTTCCTGGCCTTTTTTTGCTGCTACCAGCTTCTCTGCGCGGGTAATCTTGCTCTTGACGCCGCTTTTAATGGCCTTATTGCGTTCCGCTTTCCTGGCGGCTGACCGGGCTGATTTCTCTGCTGTCTTAGTTTTGGGCAATTTTGCCTACCTCCTTTGATATCACGAACTGACGTTAAGCCTGGTGGGCTGGGCCTTGGTAGCGTTGATTACGCCGCGCAGGCCCATCAGTCTATTCAATATATGGTTTAACTGCGCCATATTTTTTATTTCAATTGTTGCAAACATGGTGAATACGTCGTCGTTATACTGCGTATTCACACTCGTTATATTGATTTTCTCCTCGGCCACGGCCGTGGTAATATCCCTCAGCAGACCGACCCGGTCGAAGGCCTCCACCTGTATATTAACAGGGTAGACATCCTCCACATCGCCCCAGCTCACATTGATCAACCGCTCCTGCTCTTCCTCGTTGATCACGTTGATGCAGGTTTTGCGATGCACGGTGATACCGTGGCTGCGCGTGATGTACCCGATGATATCATCACCGGGCACCGGATGGCAACATTGAGCCAGGTAAGTAAGCAGGTCGCCCACTCCCAGTACCTGTATGCCGGAACCCTTATGCTTGGCCGGGGCGGCCGTGGGCCTGGCTATTACAGGGAGCACTTCCGGTTCACTGGCCAGCTTAGCCGCAATCTGGTGTGGTGTGATGCCGCCGTAGCCAACCGCGGCCATGAAGTCGTCGGCGTTATCAAAATCCAGCTCTTTGGCCAGGTCTTCGTAGTTGGTAACGTCAATGCCGTGCCGCTTGAGCTCTTTCTCGAGTATGGTCCTGCCGCGCTCGATATTCTGCGTGCGCTCCTGCTTTTTGTACCAGGCGCGGATCTTTTCCTTGGCATGGGCGGTCTTGACGAAACCGAGGTCAAGGTTAATCCAGTCCAGGCTGGGGGCTTTCTCCGTTTTGCTAACTACGATCTCTACAATGTCGCTGTTCTTGAGCTCATAGTTAAGATGTACCAGCTTGCCATTCACCTTGGCGCCGATGCAGCGGTGGCCAAGGTCGGTATGGATGCGGTAGGCGAAATCCAGAGGTGTAGCTCCTTTGGGGAAGGGTCTGATTTCCCCGCGCGGCGTGTAGACGAAGACCTGGTCGGAAAAGAAGTCTTCCTTCACCGATGTAAGGAATTCCTCGCTATCTAAGGAGCTCTGCCAGTCAACGAGCTGGCGCAGCCAGGAGATCTTCTCTTCGAAATGCAGGTCCGGCTTGGCCCCTTCCTTGTACCTCCAGTGTGCGGCTACACCGTATTCCGACATACGGTGCATTTCGTAGGTGCGGATTTGTATTTCGAGCGGTGTTGTACCACCATCCCCGGTCAATACGGTAGTGTGTAAGGATTGGTAGCCATTGTCCTTGCGGTTGGCTATATAATCATTAAATTCGTCGGTCATAGGGTGCCAGGTGTTGTGGATGATGCCCAGCACCTTATAGCAATCGGGTACTGTGTTAACCAGTACGCGCAGAGCGAAGAGGTCATGGATATCGCCGAAGCTCCTGCCGATGGCGGCGTATTTTTGGATCTTGTTGTAGATGCTATAAATGTGCTTTGGCCTACCGTAAACCTCGCCCTGGATGCCGGCTATGACCATCTCATCGCGCAGGACGCGGGCCGCGTCATCGATAAAGCCTTCACGCAGCGAGCGCCGCACCGCCACCATGCGGGCGATGTCGTGGTATTGTTCAGGTTCGAGGTAGCGGAATGACAGGTCTTCGAGCTGCCATTTTATTTCCCACATACCCAGCCTGTGCGCCAGCGGGGCGTAAATCTCCAGCGTCTCCTGGGCGATAGCCTTGCGGCGGTCGGGTGGCAGCGCCTGCAGCGTATTCATGTTGTGCAGCCTGTCAGCCAGCTTGATGAAGACCACGCGCAGGTCTTCGGCCATGGCAATGAGCATTTTGCGCAGGTTCTCGGCCTGTGTCTCCTGGCTGCTGATTGCTATATCACGCTTCCAGGCAAGTTTGCTCAGCTTGGTCACGCCCTCCACCAGCTTGCTGATATCCGGGCCGAACTGCTTTTCAAGCTCGGAAACCGGCACGTTGCAGTCCTCGGGTACGTCGTGCAGCAGGGCGGCGGCCAGCGTGGCAGCGTCGAGTTGGAGGTCAGCCAGGGCTATGGCAGTCTGAAGTGGGTGTTCAAGAAAGGGCGCTCCGGATTTGCGCATCTGGCCGTCATGGGCCTTACAGGCATAGGCATAGGCAGCCTCCACGATCGCCAGCTTATCGGGAGGCAGGTACTCCCTGGCCTTTGCAAAAAGCGGACTTGGATCCATGCGCTCACCGGTTCAACAGTATGATAAAGCATGGCTATGACCTGTGGCAAATGCTTGCCGTATCGAATGTGATTTTAGTCATTTGCAGGCCGTATCGGCTGGTATTATCATGTATTGGTTAACGGTTCCAGATATTCAGTAATAATCTGATTGCTGGTGGGGCAAACCGTTAAGGAAAACCAAATACTGGAGGTGCTTAATGAAAATCGTAAAACTGTGCCGTGAAGGCTCCTGCTGCCCGGCAGTCAGCGTATTCCAAGATAGGGTTGAGATCGGCGAGGACGCCAATACCTGCGTCCTGACCGCAGACGAGTTCCAGATCCTGAAAGAGAAGATCCTTTCCAAAGAAATCTAATACTGTCATTACGAGGAGTGTAGCAGCCAGGCAACCGGTTGGCATGGCTGCATCGATCAAAGCGTGGCCTGGCTGACGCTTGTAATCATGGTCTAAATAAATAAGCCCGCCGTCCCACCCGGTGGGCTTATTCTTTCGGGTTAATGCGCCTGCCTGTTTGCAAATTTGAACTTCATTGGTTGTCAGGGTATGCTTTATATCCGGCTTCTCAATTATTTCAATCGAAAGGCTGCTATGAATTATAAAGCGAACACCAATCTGGATGAGGTTTTTTTACCCCGCAGCGTAGCGGTAATAGGGGCTTCGCCCACAGAGTTCTACACGATAACCCTGTTGATGGGGAAACTGCGCGATCACCTGTACCTGGTTAACCCGAACTACACGGAAATACACGGCAGGAAAGGCTATGCCAGCATACTGGATATTGAGGAACCCGTCGACTATGTAATCCTGGCAATGCCTGCCAGATATGTGTTAAAAACAGTGGAGGAGTGCATCCAGAAAGGCGTTAAGGCCATCCACGCCTTCACCTCCGGCTTCAGCGAGACCGGCCTGAAAGAAGGGATCGAGATGGAGAAACAGCTTGCCGCATTGATCAAAGGCAAGGTGCGGATGATTGGCCCCAACTGCATGGGTGTGTACTGCCCTAAATCAGGGCTTTCTTTTAACCCGGCCTCAACCCTTGAGGAGGGGCATATCGGCATCGTGTCGCAGAGCGGCACATTTGCCCAGGCTTTCATCTTTGCGGAAAAAACCAGGAATGTTAAGATTAGCAAGATGGTCAGCTATGGTAATGCCGTAGATTTAGACTGCCCGGACTTCCTGCGATACCTGGCCGATGATGCGGATACCAGGGTCATAGCGCTTTACGTGGAAGGGGTCAGGGACGGCCGCCCGCTCAGGACTGCCCTGGAATATGCCGCATCGAGGAAGCCGGTGATCGCACTCAAGGGCGGCGTCACCAAGCAGGGAGGCAGGGTTGCCTCGTCCCATACCGGCGCACTGGCAGGCTCGGGGGAAACCTGGGCTGTCCTCTTCAAGCAGACCGGCGTAGTGCAAGTGGACGATTTCGAGGACCTGCTCAACACGGTCATCGCCCTGAACGATTCGCCGCTGCCTGAAGGGAAGGGTGTTTCCGTTATAACTTACTCCGGCGGCTTCAGCGTGGTGCAGAGCGACATGTGTGTGAAGGCCGGGCTGGATGTCCCACAGTTCTCAGCGGCGGCCATAGCGGAGCTGCGCTTGTTCGTGCCCACATCGGGCACCATGGTGGGCAACCCGCTGGATGCCTGGCAACTGTTTTACAAGTACAACCCTGCCGACAAATCGCTGAAAGAAGTTTTCGAGATCGTTGCCCGGGAAAAAGATATACACTCCATCATATTGCAGTTCGATGTGATCAAGTTCATGCTCGGCATGTGGGGTAATAATTTCGAGGAGCGTTTTAATATCGTGTCCGGCAAGATACTTGAAGGTTGCCGTTACGCGCGCGATAAACAAAACAAGCTGGTGCTGATCAGTATGTTCCTCGATACATACCTGGAAAATGAATTGGAGAGGAAATACAGCCTAGCTTTTAAAAATCGTTGCGAGGCAGAGGGATTCCCTGTATACGCCTCGCTAAACGATGTAGTGGGGACAGTAGCCCATCTCTACAGGTATACTACCATGAAGAAGCGCAGGCCGGTTAAAGCAGGAAATTGAAGACGGAACCGTCCGGCTTTGCGGTCGTACTGGTCACGGCTGCAAGCCTTGATGAAGCCAACAAGATAACTGCGGCTCTCATGGAGAGCAGGAAGGCGGCCTGTGTTAACATCGTCCCGCGGGTGGTTTCCTGGTTCTGGTGGCAGGGCAAAATCGATACGGCCGATGAGGCGATGCTGATTATCAAGACCAGGGCTTCAGCGGTACCGGGTATCATCGAGCTTGTCAAAAAACAACACAGCTATAGCGTCCCTGAAATCATAGCTTTGCCCATAATAGCCGGCAGCGCTGACTACCTCGATTGGATAAGCCGGGAAGTGGAAGAATAGTCAGCAGCGTTTGGCAATTCAAACCTTTTAATATATTATAATTAGCCTTTAAGGCGTGGTATAAGTTGTTTAAAGCACCGCGGGGTACGGCCGACACGCTGCCGGAGGAGCAGCCCTACTGGCGCTATATCGAAGAGAAGGCGCTGGAGACCTGCCGCCTGTACGGATATGGCCGTATCAATACACCGGCCTTCGAGGATGCCGGCCTCTTTGCCCGCTCCGTGGGAGAGGGGACGGATATCGTTAACAAGGAGATGTATGTCTTCAAGGACCGCAGCGATAACGAGCTGGCCTTGAGACCGGAGGGCACAGCCTCCGCATGCCGTGCCTATATGGAGCACGGCATGGATAACCTGCCGCAGCCGGTGAAGCTCTTCTATTTTGCCGACATCTTCCGCTACGAAAGGCCGCAGGCCGGCCGCTACCGCCAGCACCACCAGTTCGGCTGTGAGTCTATAGGCGACCCCTCTCCCATGGTGGACGCCGAAGTAATACATATGTCACGTAACTTTTTCTTGTCCCTGGGCTTGAGGAATTTTTCACTGCAGTTGAACAGCATCGGCTGTCAAAATTGCCGGCCGGGTCACCTGAAAAAATTAATAGATTATTTCGCTCCCCTGGGGCCCCGGCTGTGCGGGGACTGCCAGGCCAGGCTGGAAAGAAACCCCTTGCGGTTGCTTGATTGTAAGAAGCCCGGCTGCCAGGCCGCGGCCGAAGAGGCGCCCAAAAGCGCAGATTACCTCTGTGATGAGTGTGGGGCGCATTTTGAATCCCTGAAAAGTTACCTGCAGGCGCTGGGCATTGGCTTCGTGTTAAACCACAGGCTGGTGCGCGGGCTGGATTACTACACCAGGACGGTCTTTGAAATACAGCCGGCTGAAGGCGGCTCGCAGAGCGCCCTGGGCGGCGGTGGCCGCTACGACGACCTGATCACAATGATAGGTGGAAAACCCACACCGGCTATCGGTTTTGCCAGCGGAATGGAGCGCATCGTGCTCAATTTGAAGAGCCAGTGTATCGCAGTGCCACAGCCGGCGAAACCGGCTGTTTTCATCGCCTGTATGGGCGGGGACGCCCGCGTAGAGGCGGTTAAATTGGCAGCCGTATTGCGGGATGGCGGAATCGCAGTGATAAGCTCTTCCGGCGAGCGGAGCCTCAAAGCGCAACTCAGGCTGGCCAACGCAGCGGGCGTGAAATACGCGGCTATTATCGGGGAGGATGAGGTGAAAGCGGGCACTGTCATGCTGCGCAACATGGAGACCGGTGAACAGCAGGAGACGCAGCCGGATGAGCTGCTGAAGCTGGCAGGTTCAGGGCAATAAAAAACAGGAGGGCAGTCTCTGATGGATACGTTTGAAGCGATTTACAACAGGCGCAGCGTAAGGCAGTACAAGGATACGCCTGTTTCCGATGATATGCTCAATAAGGTGCTGGAGGCTGCCCGCTGGGCGCCTTCCTGGGCCAATACCCAGTGTACACGTTACGTGGTGGTGAAAGACCCTGCCGTCAAAGCGAGGCTGGCGGAGACGGTGAATAAGGGCAACCCGGCCACAGAGGCCATCAAACACGCTCCTATTGTGATAGTAGCCTGTGCGGTACTGGGTAAATCTGGATATTACCGGGACGCCATCGTCACGGACAGGGGCGAGGAGTGGTTCATGTTCGATGTGGGCATTGCCATGCAGAACCTGGCGCTGGCAGCGCAGGCCCTGGGCCTGGGCACCGTCCACGCGGGTTTTATACCGGATTCGAAAAAGGTTGATGAGATACTGGGCCTTCCCGAAGGGGTGGTTTCCGTGGAGATGATGCCGCTGGGCTATCCCGCCGCCGAGGTCAAGGCGCCGCCGCGGAAGGATCTGGCAGATATAGTATTTTACGAAAAGTACGGCAAGCATTAGAATTAACCAGGGTTCCCGTTAAGAACTACTCCGCCCGCTGCGGCTGAAACAACTTTAACAGCTTCACCGCACGGGCTGATAATTTTATAAAGGAGGTTCACATGGCCAGGACGATCGCGGAGATCAACGAAAAAATCAAAAAAGGCCAGGCGGTCGTGGTCACTGCTGAAGAAGTGATCGGCATCGCCAAAAAGAAGGGCGTGGCAGCCACCCTGAAAGAAGTAGACGTGGTAACCACAGGCACCTTCGGCCCGATGTGTTCCTCCAGCGCTTACATGAACCTTGGCCATACCAGTCCGCGCATGAAAATGGGCGGCGGCAGGGTATACCTGAACGACGTGCCTGCTTACACCGGTGTGGCGGCGGTTGACGTCATCCTGGGCGCTACCGCTATGCCTGACGACGATCCCAAGAACAGGATATACCCGGGCGAGTTTAACTACGGGGGCGGCCATGTTATAGAGGAACTGGTGGCCGGTAAGGATATCAGGCTGGTGGCCAGCGCCTACGGTACGGACTGTTACCCGCGGAAAAAACTGGAGACACTGATAAATATCAACAGCATTAACGAGGCTACCCTTTTTAACATGCGCAATGCCTACCAGAACTATAACGTTGCGGTCAACGTGGGGGCGCGCATGATATACACGTATATGGGCGTACTGAAGCCGAAATTGGGCAACGCCAATTTCTGCTCGGCCGGGCAACTATCCCCGTTGCTCAACGACCCGCTGTATAAAACCATCGGCATCGGTACGCGCATCTTCCTGGGAGGCGGCGTGGGATACGTGGCCTGGCACGGCACGCAGCATAACCCCTCGGCGCCGCGTACGG
>CAIYTC010000292.1 GCA_903929005.1 uncultured Dehalococcoidia bacterium
AAGATACAATTTCCGTGACCCCCAGTCTATTCGCAAACTTCCCGTTTATGACACATATTTGATAATCTTCGAACATAGCAATATTCTTTGACATTCTCGAGGGATTCGAAAATGCTCTGTCAATGCTGTTTTGAGATAATTGGTCCTCAAGCGTTTCCTTTTTTGATTGTTCAAAATTAACATATATTGTTTTCGGAATTTGATCAGTTAAATTGTGCAAAAACATAGCCGTATAGTGGGTGAGGTAAGAGTTTTTCTCGACACTTAGCGCCAAACTAAAAGCGGATGCATTACCCCAGACAAATCTGGACGCACTCGATTTTGGAAAATTGAGCTCAATCCTTTTCATTTTCGTGTATACAAGCAGGAGTTTTACGAAATCATGTGAGGTCAAGCCTATGGGGAGCCGCCAAAACCCTCTATTTTTATTTAGTATTGCTGAGATATTTGACTCAGTGAATATGTTCTTCTCATAGCCATCAAGCACGGCTATGATGTCCTTCTTTGCTATTTGGAAACGTGTTTTAGCCATTCTTTTATCTAACTATAATATGTATAAATACATATTATAGTGACCTAATAAGACAATGTCAAATACCATTTGATTCCATTGCCACTTCTTGCCGCTTTGCAGTGCTACACCTCGGGTATTTTCTGGAATAGAGTAGCGTAATTACTGCATTGCCTTAGCCTGTCAATATATAGTATATATACTATATATTATTAGGGTTGTCTCATTTCTGAAGTAATAATGATCCCAACTTATGCAGTATAATGTACTGTGTAGTATATATACTACACAGTATATCATATTTATTGCTTACCGTCAATTGGATAAGATGGTTCGTAAACCGCCGGCTATCGAAAGAATAGCCATCCGTTTCTCGTTTTTCCTCTCATATATATTTTGTATTTGAAAGAAAGCTAATGGATTATTTATTTGTCAGTTCCGGCTGACAATTTCGTCAGATATGATTCTTTGACACATAACTACGCATGTGGCAATATCATGAGGATTGAGCATTAACAATTAAATACGGCTGATACTGTCAAGAGTTGCGGTTCGCAGGTAAACAACCGCACGGCAACCTTTTGGATCTTCCTTAAAGGTGCCCCCTGCAGACAGGCTGCTGAAGCCGGCAGAAAAGGAAGGCGCTAAGCCTCCTTAACGGAGGTTTTTTGTTGCTCCGAAATACCTGTCGATAGGCCTCTCTCCCGGCAGTTCAAAGCTCAAAAGGAGTCGGCCTATTATTTTTGATTCAATTTTCAGGTAATCCACAGGCAGGGAACAGGAAATATTTAAGGAGGTAAAAATGACAAAGGAATATTTATTAAGCTCGGAATCGGTCTCGGCGGGGCACCCGGACAAGATAGCCGACCAGATATCGGACGCGGTGCTGGACGAGGCATTGGGACAGGACCCGGATGCCCGCGTGGCCTGAGCTTCGTTGGTCCAAGGTGGACCGTTCGGCCGCCTACATGGCCCGCTACATCGCCAAAAACATCGTGGCAGCCGGGCTGGCCGGCTGCTGCACGGTGCAACTGGCCTATGCCATCGGTGTTGCCGACCCGGTATCCCTGATGATCGACCTGCACGGGACAGGCGGCGTGGAAGAAGCGGTGCTGATGAAAGCGATACCCGGCCTTTTCAGGCTTGACCCGGCCGGCATTATCGAAACGCTCGACCTGCAGCGGCCTATCTACCGGCAGACAGCGGCCTACGGTCATTTCGGACGCGGGCTGCCGGATTTCACCTGGGAAAGGACGGATAAGGCCGAAACGCTCAGGGAATTAATAAGGTAATTGAATAAATATCGGGACTGGTCCTCAACCTGGCCCTGGCCAACGGCCTGCGCTTGAAATGGGCCAGCAGCAGACTGGGGGAGGGCGGGGAATCATAGTGCTTTGAAATTCTCTATTCATAATTGCATGTCTTTCACATAACTCATAGCGTTGACACTTCTGCTATACTTAAAAAATTGCCATAAAGGGGGTTAGCTTTGTGGGTTTATTTTGACGAAAGTGGTGAATAAAAGGGAACTTGTGGAAAAATTTTCGACTACTTGAGAGATTTGCCTTTTACGGTGTTTGCCATGATAATGCCCCGCCCCTCAAGGGTGCCAAGTTGGAATTTAACAACATTGCCCAAGCAATATGAATTCTTATTACTAAGGGTGCAAAATTTGGCTGTGGAAACAAATGATAAGGCACTACTCATTTTTGATGATGGGGGCCCTTCTGGAATTTGGCAAGAGCGCGGGCCATCCGATATTAATCTTGCCAGAGCTATTACAAATTATCTATTTCGGCACGCTAGGGGCAAGTCGTTAGATCGAATCTATGAAGAACCAATGTTTGTCAAATCACTTATTAGCCCAGGAATACAAATTGCGGATATGATAGCCAAGTGTATAAGATTTTATGAAGAAAATGGTCTATCTACCGCTGCCCGCAGCTCTGATCCTTTTGAATCGGCCATGCGGCGATATTACAAAATCATTGAAGATAAAAAGAAAGATTTTATAGATGAATCCGGCACAATGTATGGATTTTCAAAATTATCGGATCAGGTTATATGTGGACTTCCAGAAACAACACAGTAAGGGATATGGAAAGGCCAGCGCGGCACTATGAAAGTACCACTCTGGCCTTGGTACGGTGAATACTATACTACTTAGTACAATTTGTCAAATAAATATCTTGTATACTGCTATGCTGTTCCCCGTTAATAGATAGGCCTGCCTGAGAAAGAGTAAAGCAGCCGACAGTGTTTATTGAGTAATCAGCGAAGTTTGATTATAAAAGCTGAGTAACTATAGTGGGCCGCCGTCCCATTTTGCTGTGTTATAATTGACTCTGAAGGTTCAATATGAATTATACAGTGATAATCAGAGAAGCTCCAGACGGATGCTGGACCACGGGCTGCCCGTTAGTTCCTGAAGCTCACGCACAGGGTAAGAATTACGATGAATGTCTGAAGAATATCAGGGAAGAGCTTGGGCTTTGCATTGAATACAGGGCAGAGCGTGGCGAAGAAATCCCTGATGAAAGCAAATCCAGGCAGGTTCTCGCTTCTTTATGACCGGTTTGCCGGCGCTCAGGGTAATGGTTGTAGTAAAGAGGGTGTAACGCCCTCTTCAGTGCGAATTTCATCGCCAATAGTTGCTTCATAGTCAAAGAATTTCCTGTCGGAATTATAGAACATTTCCCTGGCCTTATCGTACGTGATATCTACGGATTCAGACTTCATCTTATCCCGGCAGTATTCAAAGACAGGGCAATGAGCAAACAGATGAAACCACTGGTTTAGATCACCATACCACTCTTTCCATGTAGTCCACTCGCTTTCATTGAACTCGATATCATCTGGATCCTTAAGCCGCATCCTGACTTTGGGGAAGGGGATGGATGGAATTATGTCACAAATGAATTCTATTGACCTGTCAAGTGCAAATATCCACCAGGGGGCATCGTCAACATATATGTGAGCTGTCTTGCAATATGAATTTATCCCGTAACCCCATTTTCTCATTTTATTATTAGAAAAACGTCACAACTTTTGCGGCTGGAAATCAATATAATTACTGTTTTACAGTATACTGCGCCCGATTGAGATAAGCCTCATCTACAATTTGAATTAATTGGCTGAAAAACACAGGGAGTCACGGGGCCTGAATAACTATAGTAGGGCTGCCGACCTGTTTTGCTGCTCGTTCTGGATTGTCACAGTTGCATGCTTGTTCGTTTCGGGAACAGATAAGTCCCTTTCTCGGAGAAGCTCAATATGCTCTTCCATGCCCCACCTGGCCTTATAAATGCAATCTTCAATCGAATGGCCTATGCCGGTGAAGCCCTCAAGATCAGGTGAATAGAAACCAAAAATGTTGGGGTCTTCAGTAGCCTCTATAACCAGTGAATATTTTAGATCAAGCATTTCATTTTCTCTTCTGTTCCACCAGCCTAACCATTTCACTGAAAGTCCTGTGTTCGATTGGATTATACAACATTGGAAGACGCGTGCGTTAAACTGCCATGGGTATCTTCTCACCGTGCTTGAGCATGCCGGCACGGGCAATCAGCCCTTTTAATCCTTACTCCTCCCCTGTGTGGCTGTGGCCCAAATACGGAACTGTGTGGCCTGGTAGCTGTTGACCCGGTAACCCACGGCAATAATGGCGTCGAGGCTATAGAAGTTAGTCAGATAATTCTTACCATCAGCGGCAGT
>CAIYTC010000293.1 GCA_903929005.1 uncultured Dehalococcoidia bacterium
CCAAGCCTGATTGCAACAGCGTCGGCTGGCTGGCCTGGCACCTGGTGCGCCAGCAGGACGCCGCCATTTCTCACGTAATGAAGGATAAGCAGTTGTGGATTACCGAGGGGTGGCATGATAAATTCATCCGCCCCGCTGATCCGCTGGATTACGGGACGGGCCAGAAGCCGGAACAGGTGGCCGCCTTCAAATCGCCCGCTATTGACATAATTGTAGGTTACTCGCGAGCCGTGAAGGAAAGGACCAGGAAATACCTGCGGACTCTCACGTCAGCCGACCTGGACCGCGTATTCAAGGTCCCGGGTTTTGAGCCTTCCCCCACGGTCGGTTCGTGGCTGTTGAACATCATGCTCGATTGCGTACGGCATGCCGGGCAGGCAGGCTATGTACGTGGGTTGCGTAGTGGCTTGGGCTGGCAGAAGTACTGACAATTATTGGATGCTACCGGCGGTGCTATAATTTCCCCATAAATGGGCAGTAAAAGTAGAGAAAAAGTCTTCGTGGGGATGAGCGGCGGCGTAGATTCGTCGGTGGCAGCCGCTTTGCTGGTGAGGAGGGGCTACCAGGTGACCGGCGTGACCATGAAGACCGGGGATGATGGAGGGACGGCATACCGGGGTGGCTGCTTCGGACCGGGACAGCAGGAGGGCATCGAAAGCGCCCGCAGGGTGGCTGCCAAACTGGGCATCCCATTCCACGTGATAGATTTGTCAGGTGAATTTAAACAACAGGTACTGGACTTTTTCTGCCGGGAGTACCTGTCAGGGAATACCCCCAACCCCTGTGTGCGCTGCAACCGCCTGATCAAATTTGGGACTTTATGGGATAAGGCGCTGGCCGGCGGCATTGAAGCGGACTTCTTCGCCAGCGGGCACTATGCACGGATTGAGCCGGGCGAGAGCGGACGTTACCTGCTGAAAAAAGGCCGGGACGGGAAAAAGGACCAGTCATATTTTCTCTACGGGTTGACCCAGTCGCAGTTAGCGCGAACATTGTTCCCGCTGGGCGGGTACCTGAAGCAGGAAGTGCGCAAATTATGCGTTGAGATGGAACTGGGAGTAGAGTCCAGGAAGGAGAGCCAGGACTTTGCCGGCGGGGATTATGCTGCGCTGTTTGAGGGTAAAGCCGTTCCGGGGCAGGTCGTCGATAAGCAGGGCAAGGTGCTGGGGATGCATAAAGGCATCGTTTATTATACCCGCGGCCAGCGCAGGGGACTGTCCATCGCCTCTAAAGAGCCCTTGTATGTGATTGACATAAGGGCAGATACCAACTCTGTAGTCGTGGGCAGCGTAGAAGACCTGTATACTGATAAGCAAATTGTGGGCGAGGTAAACTGGATAGGAATGGAATGGCTCAATGACGCGGTGAAAATCACTGCCAGGATCAGGAGTTCGCATCCAGGATATGCTGCCACGATATCACCGTTTACAGATAACAAAGTCAGAGTAGAATATACCGAGATACAAATCGGGGCGGCGCCGGGCCAGGCCGTAGTTTTTTATGATGATGGCGTAGTATTGGGCGGCGGGATCGTAACATAAAGCCAAACAGTCACAGACTTTATCCACAGATTTCCATTAAATCTTGACGGGTGTTGACAGCCTTTTATTTTCCTGTTATTCTATACAATGTCTATAATAATAGTAGACATATAAAAGGGAGGAGAGTAAGATGAAAATTTCCACCAGGGGAAGATATGCTACAAGGGCGATGCTGGACCTGGCCCTGCACTACGGAAAAACACCTATCCTGTTGAAGGACATTTCAACCAGGCAGGCGATATCTTTAAGGTACCTTGAGCAGATCATCTCTCCTCTGGTAGCCGCGAAGATAGTGGTCAGTACACGTGGTCCCCGGGGAGGTGTCATGCTGGCCAGGCCGCCCCGCAAGATAAAATTGAGCGAGGTGATACAGGTGCTTGAAGGTCCGATCTCGCCGGTTGAATGCGTGGAAAATCCCGGCATATGTACGCGCGCGTCCTCGTGTGTGGCGCGTGACGTTTGGACCGATCTGGCCCGGGCCATGTACGGGGTGCTGGAATCCACGACGCTGCAGGACCTGGCGGAACGCCAGGAGAAAAAGAGGGCAGGGCGTGAACTGCAATACAACATTTAATAAATTCAGGAGAGATTAAATTGGATACACAGTTGAAGGTAGACAAGGTCAAATTTAAGTCCTTAGAGATACCAGCGCTAACGCGGGGTATCGCCTCTGATTCGCTGGAATTAATCGGCAATACGCCGTTGGTGCGCCTTAATAAGGTCACTGCGGGTGCCGTGGCGGAGGTTGTGGCCAAGCTGGAATCGTTCAACCCGGCCGGCAGCATTAAGGACCGTATCGGGGTGGCCATGATTGTAGCCGCCGAGGAGCTGGACATCATTAAAGCTGATACCGTGCTGGTTGAACCTACCAGCGGGAATACTGGCATAGCCCTGGCCTTTGTCGCCGCGTCGCGTGGCTACAAGCTGATTCTCACTATGCCCGATTCCGTGTCGCTGGAACGCCGGCAGCTCCTGGCAATTTTCGGGGCGGAACTGGTGCTCACTCCCGGCGCGCAGGGGATGCCCGGCGCCGTCGCTAAAGCAGAGGAACTGGCAGCCGCTAATAAGAATTTCCTGCTGCTGCAACAGTTCAAAAACGATGCCAACCCGGCTATTCATAAGGTCACCACGGCGGAGGAAATCTGGCGTGATACTGAAGGGCGGGTAGATGTCGTCGTGGCCGGAGTAGGCACCGGCGGCACTATCACAGGCATTGCTGAAGTCCTGAAAGAACGCAAGCCAGGATTCATAGCCATTGCCGTAGAACCGGATTCTTCGCCTGTGCTTTCCGGAGGCAAGCCGGGGCCGAATAAGATACAGGGCATTGGGGCAGGTTTCGTGCCGGATATACTGCGAACCGACCTGCTGGACGAGATAATCCAGGTTTCAGCGGAAAATGCGGGCATTATGGCCAGGCGGCTGGCGCGGGAGGAGGGGATACTGGCCGGTATATCGTCAGGCGCAGCAACCTGGGCAGCGGTGCAGGTGGCAGGGAGGCCCGAAAACAAGGGCAAATTGATCGTGGTCATACTGCCCGATACCGGCGAGCGCTACCTCTCGACCTGGCTGTTCCAGGATATTGCTGTTAGCGGGGCACATGCCTGAACCGGGTAAATAAAAAAGGGAGATTGATTGACAGTGGACAATCATAGATTAGATACTATTGCTTTACATGTCGGGCAGGAGACTGCCGACCCGGCCACCGGAGCACGTGCAGTTCCCATCTACCAGACTGCCTCTTACGTATTTCGGGACCCTGAGCACGCAGCCAACCTGTTTGCACTCAAGGAACTGGGCAATATTTATACGAGGCTGATGAATCCCACCACCGATGTTTTCGAGCGCCGTATGGCTGCCATCGAGGGCGGCACGGCATCACTGGCCACATCGTCGGGACAGGCCGCCGAAGCATTTGCTATATTGAATATTACCGAAGTCGGCGACGAGGTGGTTTCAGCGGACAACCTCTATGGCGGCACCTATCAACTTTTCCATTACACTTTTCCCAAGTTGGGTAGAACGGTCAAATTCGTTGATTCCAGCAAACCGCAGGAATTCCGCAGGGCCATAAGCAATAAAACCAGGGCTATCTATGCCGAAGCCATCGGGAATCCCAAGCTGGACATACCCGACTTCGAGGCTATCGCTAAAATTGCGCATGACGCCGGCGTACCTTTTATAGTGGATAATACTGTCGGCGTGGGACTTGTTCAGCCCATCAAATACGGGGCGGATATAGTTGTCCTGTCCGCTACCAAGTTTGTCGGCGGACACGGCACATCCATTGGAGGCGTCATCGTGGACTCAGGCAAATTCGCCTGGGATAATGGCAAGTTCCCCGGTTTTACCGAACCCGATCCCAGTTACCACGGTCTGAAATTCTGGGACGTATTCGGGAACTTTGCTGATATGGGCAATGTGGCCTTCACCTTCAAAGCGCGTGTGCAGTGGATGAGGGATGTGGGCTTCGTGGTCAGCCCCTTCAATTCCTGGCTTTTCCTGCAGGGGTTGGAAACACTGCCCCTCAGGCAGAAGAAACATTCAGAGAATGCCCTGGTCGTGGCCAAATTCCTTAAAACGCATCCGCTGGTGTCCTGGGTGAACTACCCGGGACTGGAGGACCACCGGTCGCACAAATTGGCTAAAAAGTATCTTAACGGCGGCTTTGGGGCACTTATCGGGTTCGGCATCAAGGGTGGCCTTGAAGCGGGCCGAAAATTCATTACCTCGGTGAAGCTGCTCTCGCACCTTGCCAATATCGGCGATGCCAAAACGCTGGTCATCCACCCTGCTACCACAACTCATGCGCAGTTAACGGCGGAGGAGCGGCTTAAGACGGGTGTGACCGATGACTTCATTCGCCTTTCAATCGGGCTCGAGGATGTTGAGGATATCAAGGAGGATATCGATCAGGCTTTAAAAGCTGCTGCCAAAGGGTGAAAACAGTATGGGTACCGTGTCGAAGAAAGATAAAAATATAGGGATAGTAGAGACGAAATACTTCACATTTGCCGGGCCGGCGGATGACCTGCTGCTCGAATCCGGCGAAAAGCTGGGACCAATTACCCTTGCCTACGAAACCTGCGGCAACCTGGATGCGGCTAAATCCAACGCCGTATTGATCTTCCACGCTCTTTCTGGCGATGCTCATGTAGCAGGTTACCATGAAGGTGATACCAGTCCCGGCTGGTGGGACGACATGATCGGGCCGGGCAAGGCTTTTGATACAGATAAGTATTTCGTCATTTGTTCCAACGTAATCGGCGCCTGTAAAGGGTCGACCGGTCCATCGAGTGAAAACCCGCAGACCGGGCGGCCCTACGACCTCGATTTTCCCATCGTAACCGTGAAGGACATGGTAAATGCCCAGGCGAGGCTGATGGATCATCTCGGGATCGATAGACTGTTGTGCGTGGCGGGCGGCTCGATGGGCGGGATGCAGGCGCTGCAGTGGGCTGTTACATATCCTGACCGTGTACGTTCGGCCATACCGATAGCTACGGCTGCCCGGCACTCTCCACAGCAAATTGCCTTTAACGAGGTCGGCCGGCAGGCCATCATGGCCGACCCAAACTGGAACGGCGGCGATTATTACAGCGGTACGCCGCCTACCAGGGGGCTTTCCGTGGCAAGGATGGTGGGGCATATTACCTACATGAGTGACGAGTCGATGGCGGTCAAATTCGGGCGGCGCTTGAGGGAAGGTGAATTAAAGGAGAAATTCGCGCCGGATTTCGAGGTAGAAGGCTACTTGCAATACCGTGGTGACAATTTCGTTAAAAGGTTTGATGCCAATTCTTACCTCTATATCACCAAGGCGCTGGACTATTTCGACCTTTATAACGGTAAAGGGCTGGAACATCTGCTGCGAGGAGTGAAAGCCAGGTTCCTGGTGGTGGCCTTCAAGTCCGACTGGCTTTATCCGCCCTACCAGTCACGCGAGATAGTAAAGGCCTGCAAACTGTCCGGCGTGGACGCGACTTATTGCGAGCTCAATTCCAGCTACGGGCATGATGCCTTTTTACTGGAAACGGAGGAACAGGAATACCTGGTGAAACATTTCCTGGCCAGTGTCAGTGGAGGCAACGGGAATGAGCACTAATGAATAGCGGAATTATAGAAGCTGAACGGCAGGATTACCGCGTCATCACCGGTTGGGTAACGGAAGGTGCTGCGGTGCTTGAACTGGGCTGCGGCGGTGGAGAACTGCTGCAAATGCTCGGCAGGCAAAAGCATGCTGCGGTCAGTGGAATCGAGATCGATGAAAGCTATATTTTTACCTGTGTATCACGGGGTCTTAGCGTAGCCCACCAGGATATCGATGACGGCCTCTCGGAATACGCTGACGAGGCCTTCGACTTCGTGATCATCAACCAGTGCCTGCAGGAATTAAGGAAACCGTATATCGTACTGTCTGAGGCATTGCGTGTGGGCAGGCGCGCCATAATCGGCTTTCCCAATTTCGCCCATTACAGCGCGAGGTTACAGCTCGCCGCGCAGGGGAGGGCGCCGGTAACGGCGGCGCTTCCCTATCAATGGTATGACACGCCTAACCTGCACTTCCTCAGCATCCGGGACTTTTACGAGTATTGCGGGAAAAATAACATCAGTATTGAAAGGCAGTTCTTCCTGGCCGGGAATAAACAGGTACGCTTTTGGCCCAACCTGCTGGCCTATTCAGCCATATACCAGATAAGCCGCAGCAGGCCGGCTTTGCTACAATAGATAGAAAACTTACGTATGGGGAAAAGATATGCAGCACGTTTACATGGACTACGCGGCCACCACACCCATGCTGCCGGAGGTTGCGGCGGCCATGCAGCCGTTCTTCAGCCAGAGGTTCGGCAACCCCTCCAGCATACATTCCATGGGGCAGGAGGGCAGGGACGCCGTGGAAGCTGCGCGCGGGCAGGTGGCCGGCCTCATCGGCTGCCAGTCCGATGACGTGGTTTTCACCGGAGGCGGCACAGAGGCAGATAACCACGCCATAAAAGGCGTGTGCCTGGCCGGCCGGGAGAGGGGGAACCATATCATCACCACGGCCATCGAGCACCACGCCGTGCTGTATGCCTGCAATTTTATGAAGGAACTGGGCTTCGAGGTGACCGTTGTGCCCGTGGATAAGGATGGCCTGGTCGACCCTGCGGATATAAAGAAAGCTATTACGGGCAAAACGCTGCTGGTATCGGTGATGCATGCCAATAACGAGGTAGGCGCCATCCAGCCCGTCGAAGAAATAAGCAAAATCACGCGTGAAGCAGGTGTTTGCTTTCACGTCGACGCCATGCAGACCATGGGGCACCTGCCGTTTAACGTCGATATGCTGGGCGTTGACCTGCTGTCGGCCTCGGCGCACAAGCTCTATGGGCCCAAGGGGGTGGGCATGCTGTATATCAGGCCGGGCACGCGCGTCGTGCCTTTGCTGCACGGCGGTGAGCAGGAAAACGAGAGGCGCGCCGGCACCGAGAACGTGCCCGGCATTGCCGGCTTCGGCAAAGCGGCTGAAATAGCCGCGCCGGATATGGGCAAAGAGGCGGCCACCCTTACTGCATACCGTGAAAAACTGGTTGACGGCATACTTGCCCGGGTGGAAGACGCCTATTTGAACGGACACCGGCAGAAGCGTCTGCCCAACAATGTCAATATAAGTTTCGATTTTATCGAAGGCGAATCCATACTCATGTACCTCGATTCCGAGGGCATCTGCGCCTCCACCGGCTCTGCCTGCAGCTCGGCCAGCTCCGAGCCGTCCCACGTGCTCACCTCCCTGGGCATGCCTGTCGAGCGCGCCAGGGGCTCGTTGAGGCTTACTATGGGCAGGTGGACCACGGAGGCTGAAGTCGACAAGGTGCTGGAGGCCCTGCCGCGCATTGTCAGCAAGCTGCGCGCCATGTCCCCGCTGGTCAAGGAGAGGTGCGGGTGGATAAATTACCTGTAATTTTGGCCATGCGCTATAATAATTTATAGAGGAGGTAGAGAAAGTGAATGCGGAGAAATTATTGGAAGGTGGCTTGATGAGGAAGGCGGAGGCCGACCCGCTGGTTATAAAATCCCTGATGGCGGCGGCTATCGACGGGTTGGAAAACGCGGTACATACCATAGAAAAGGAGCCCGTGAAGTGCTTTGCGCAGGCTTACGACGCTGTTTATGATGCCTGCCATGCCTACATGCGCGGCCGGGGTTTCCGCAGCGTGGCTGAGAACGACCACCGCGTGGTGCTGGCCTATTGCGGCAGTTCGCTGGGCAAAGAGGATGCTGATACCATCCGCATGTTTGAGTCAACGGAGAAACGCCGGCACAAAGAGATGTACAGCGGTAAATACTCCATAGCGGTGGCTGAGGCGGCTGAACTGGTGGCCAGGGCGCGCAAACTCATCGGGCGGATTAAGGATTTGAACCTGGCCGGGCGGTCAGAGGGCAAGCTTTAAGCCTGTCATTGCGAGGCCTTCTCTCGCGTTCGTCATTGACAGACACAAAAACGTCAATGACAGAACCAAAAATGTCATTGCGAGGCCGCCGTAGCGGCCGCGGCAATCTGTCCGTCGGTGACGTCATGCCTTGAGATTGCTTCGTCGCTACGCTCCTCGCAATGACAGAACCAAAAATGTCATTGCGAGGCCGGAGGCCGTGGCAATCTGTCCGTCATTGACATATCATCCGGACTTTAATTCGGCGCGCTTTTGTGATCTCCGCTAATGCGGACATCGCCATCGCTGAAGAACTTTAACTGGTTGCGGCCGTGTCCCTTGGAGTAATACATGGCGGCGTCGGATTGTTTGGTCAGGGTTTCCAGGTCCTGCGCATCCTGGGGGTAAATGGCGATTCCAATGCTGGTGGATAAATGCAGCTCATGACCGTCGGCTATCAAAGGCTCCTTAAAAGCATCCAAGATCTTTTGGGCTATAAAAGTGACGTCTTCCCTGCGTTTGGTCTCCAGCATTACCAGGATAAACTCATCTCCGCCGACGCGGGCCAAAGTGTCGCTGGCACGTATTATGCCGGTAAGCCGCGTGCTGACAGCCTTCAGCACCTGGTCGCCTGCATCGTGGCCGAGGGTATCATTGATGGTTTTAAACTTGTCCAGGTCCAGCGACATTACGGCAAGCATGGCTTTATTGCGGTGGGCCAGCGCTGCCGCAATGTTGAAACGGTCGAGCAGCAATACCCGGTTGGGCAACCCAGTAAGGAAGTCA
>CAIYTC010000294.1 GCA_903929005.1 uncultured Dehalococcoidia bacterium
CGAGATCGTTAGGAAAGTCTGAATGATTAAATATGCTCCAATCTCAATATACCTTATTATTAAAAAAAGATATACCTATACATCCATCCAGAATCGATTTTATTATAATATGGTATTCAGGTAATTTTGTCATTTTATACCCCTTTTGATATCACCACCCGTAATATTTCCATTTACAATCATTATTCCCGAAATTCACCAACCACGTTTGAACTCAACCTTTTATTTAGTAATATTTCAATTCGTGCCGCAAAGATTACAATTTGAAATTGATTGTGGGAATCCCATTCATTGCGCTCTTAAGGACGGTATGGATTATGTAATATGCTGGAACTGCTATTATCCAAAACCCTAAATGCGCAATGGGGACATGGAAGTTGGCCACATAGCTTATCGATCATTTTTTACCACCATGTATAGATGGTTCGAGAGCAAGTTTCTGCCTGAGCAAAGAAAGTGGGCCATCGAGTGCGGTAATTTCCGGCGGCAAGCCGAGTACCTCTGTGCAGAGCCGGGTATCGATTTCGTGACGGACAGAGTCGCGGTCTATCTCGTTGACCGGCCGCAATTCACGGCTCTTCAACTCATCGAAGATGGCAACCGCCTTTGACAATGCCTTCTTAGAGAGCTTGGTCACATCTAACACCGGCAGCGAACTAAGCGTCGACACGCCAATATTGCCCCGGCCCGCTTGCTGTTTATTGGCATGCCACCAATGCAATAGCAACCCCAGCGATGAATTTGCCCACAGCGTCAAGGCCTTCGCCTGATCAGGATTATTGAGAAGCACAGACGGCCAGGAACGGCCGCCGATGGTGGGCCTGCTCGTGCATTGCATAGATGTAGACTGACTGTTGAATTGAAAATCTCTATTGAAATGGCAATAAGAGGCTGTAGCCCAGATACGGTCGGCCTTTTTCTTAATAGCGGCGTTCTCTCCAGCCGTGGCTCCCTGACGCACTATACCTTCGCTATCTGCCTCGAACTCCATGCAACGCTCCCGTTTTGCATCATGAGACCATAGAACCGGATACGTTGGTGCTGTCTTTGTTTTAAGAATCTCGATCTGGAAAGGACCACGAATTCCACCGTCGGACGTGTTGCCATTTACATCATGATCCACTGGCCCAACGACTCCGACATTTGATACAGTAGAAATTGGAACGATAAGCGGAATGCCGTCGCTCATGCCAGGCAGCCAAATGAGAAATTTATTCTTCAATTGATAAGCGGCTTGAGCAAGAGAGGCATCCAAAATGCGAACCATACTCCACGGGCCATCCATAGGAAGCGGCGCATCGACAACGTAACCAATCAAATCCTCGCCAAAATGAATGAGAGTGCCGCCTACTGGCCCTTCTTCTAAAGTACGCAGGTTTCCAGCACGGGCGAGATTTATCTGAACCGCGGCATTGGCACCGACCATCGGAGAAGCTGGCCGAGCCCTCAATACAACAAAAGTCGCTCTCTTGTCATTCGTAGCTATCTTGCGTCCAATAACCAAAACTTCCCCCATACCCGTATCCGCCGAGAAGGAAAGCTCATCGTGCCGAGCTCCAGCTATGGAAATAAAAATAAGATCACTATACGCTCTACGGAGTAATTGACGGGATGCTTCCCATGCTTCGCCGGACATCAAGCTCAAAGGCATAACTAAAGCCAATGTTCCTGCAGCTTTCAATTTACGATCGGCGAGTACCAAGAATGAGCTCGCTTCTCCGGCGTTGCCATGAGCACTGGTCCCACGGAGGAGACGCTCGGCGGCCTGGGCCATTGCACTTTGTTGTTCAGATGTGGAACCAAAGGCAGCAAACATCGGATTACGAATTTCGGACCGGCCGGCTTCATGAGCGGTGTCCCGTGTAAATGGGGGGTTCATTATGACCAGATCAAAGGATTCATGAGGCAACGAAGACCAGAGCTCTTTTTCAGTTTCTCCCATGCCTTCCGCAGCTTTTGCCGTGACGGCGATAATCTCGAAGGGACGTTGAGGATCCAGCAGTTCAAGAGAACCCAGAGCGACGCTACCGCCCGGCTGTGGGCCATATGCCACAGTCATGATTGAACTCTGGTTATAAATTACCGTAGGGTGCGCACCGGCCAACATGGAAGCGGTCAAGTGGGCCGCGGCAGGCAGCACGTCGCAGCCGACAAGAGCCGCTGCCATCATCGATGGATGCAGTGCCTCGGCATCGCCGCCGGCGGCTTCATGCAACTGGCTAATGCGCTGGTACGCCGTAGACAAAAGAGTCCCTGTGCCGCAAGTAAAATCGGCTACGTGCAAGTTCTTAACGTCATCTGGATTCGACCATAAACCATTTCCGGGCGTACGTTCCCGATGAATTGCGAGCCCAACTAATAGAGCCGCCGCAGCGGGGGTGGTATAGTAGGCAGCAAGAAACTTACGGTCTGCGATCAGGCGCTGGAACACGGCACCCGTCAAATCATGTGAGCGCATTAGACGGTTTTCTATTAACTCACTTGCCGTCATCATCAGGCGGTGAAGCAAGGGTTTGGCATTGTCAGCGGGGATCACCTCCAAGATGCGCCTGGCGATGTCGAAAATTGGCCAGTAATTGACCTTGAGAATCTTGTACCATTCCTCAATGATGGCGGACTTGACAGCTGCCGAACCCACGGCTGTGATCTCATCCAATGTTCGAACATCACCCAGGGCCCCTGGACCACGGGCGAGGCTCTCATGAAATACGAGGGCATTCGCGAGTATAGTCGTAGCCATTCTCCAGGTCTGCTCACCATCTTGCTGCCGAAGATCCTCGCATATTTTTTTAATCGCTGCGGGATGGGTAATAGCCATATCGCTTAATAATGCCGCCGCCTCGCTCACTCCACTAACTAAACTATCGGCCGCCAGCTCGATAACCGCCGGCGGAATTGAAGCAGACTGAATAAGAACCGACATATCGACTACATTTCCGCGTAACCAGCCAGCCGTGGGCCAACGCTGATATAATAGCGAATTCTCGCCCGTATAGAGGGCCATCTCAAAATCCGAGGCTGAGGACAGCTCCAGTTTGAGAGCAGCGCTTGAGTGGCTGCGCAGTCTGGCAGGCAGCCGCACCGCTAAAGAAGATAATATGCGGCGGCCGGAAGGCAATAGCTGCGCACCAAGCCGTTGAAGTGCGTCTTTCTCCAGACTCCGCGCCGGCATAATCTCCGTCTCGACAACCACTGGGGATACACTGGGTTCGACTACCAGGATATCAGGCTGCTCTGCACTGCCCTTGATACAGCCAAGATTTTCAGACCTAACGATACCTTTTATTCGCCATAAACTACGGGTCCCTGAGAGGACCTCTGCGAGAGCGTCGTTTATAGTGTGCTCAGTTATCGACATTTTCTAACAACCGCCCCTAAACCATCATATTGCCGTGTTCGTAATATGAGTATTAAAACCTACTCATCACCGCCAGTTACCATGACATATTCTACATTGCTTATTAACTTGCCGACAAGCAAGATTCGTAGTGTTAATTTTGCAGCGGGGATTATTGTGCGTGGTGACCTATGCGCACACCAGGGCCAGACAGGCTATTTAAGAAATATACTACACGAATAGAACCGGGGTACCCAGTGCAGATTAACGTTATTTTGGACTATGGTTTAATTGATTTTTGTCCAATTAGTCGAATTACCAATTTGAAGGTTTGAATATTGTATTGCCGCCGGATAAAACCACAGGATTGGGGAACTGATTACTAATATAACTATTTGCGTGTATTTTGAATGAAGCGGGCGCAAGTTTTGCCAGCTCTTTATTTTTTCTTGCGAAGGGGAAGGCAAATAATGCGATATTACCTGGAAATAGAGATTTCGCAGTCTTGATTGCAGGAACAAGATCGGTATCCCCGGTAACCAATACAACGGTTTCGCACTGTTTAAGAGTCAATACTTCCAATAATTTTGTAGCTATGGCCACATCTGTTTCCTTCTCTTCATGTTTCACGAAAACATTATTACAGATGGGACAGCCCACGTCTTTGGGTTTAAACCTACCCAATATCGGTTCGATCCCCGTGGATTTAAGACATTCAATATAATCTGAGTGCCTTTGAGTTACACCGGGGTCTTGTAAATGAAATGCATAGGCAGAAAAGTAATAAATCTTCTCTAAAGCGGATCCGGCGCCAATGATCGGTAAAAAGGACCGGCACAGGCTATCGATATTCAGCCATTTTACAAGGAGGCCATTGTGACGATGCCTGATGTCCACAATAGAATGATAGAGATTAAAACCGTCGATTAAGAAAATTACTCTATTCATGGCCTATCTAATAAAAAACCCCTGGATCGTAACCCAGGGGTTGCTGGTGAAGTTATCCACCAGGGATGATATTTATATTATATATAACTATCAGAATAAGTCAATAGGCGTCATTAAATAATAGTAATATACATAGACTTACACACTTGCCGAAGCGGGGGGAGGGGTTGTTGAATTGTTTTTTTATTTTGGGAAACAATTCGGGGGGCGGACCGGACGGAGCGAGGGAAGGGCCGGGGTTTGATCGCGGAAACGGCCGGAAGACCGGGGTGGGAGGCGGCTTGGCGGGCCGCCTCCGGTGGTTTGATTGGAAAAACAAAGCCTTAGAAGGGCGAGCATTCGATGCGCGGAGCGGGTAAGCAGCGGGCGAAGCGCCGGCAGGCGTGCTGTTCTTTCTCCAGGTCGAAGTAGGCGTAGTCGGC
>CAIYTC010000295.1 GCA_903929005.1 uncultured Dehalococcoidia bacterium
CTTCATTCAGCGCTGGGATTAAGACCACCCGATGAATACGAGGAAATACTCAGAGGAGAAAACAAGGGAGACAACCGCCGGGAACTCCTAACCCTTTGTGTCCGGCCTTAGGGGTGCAGTCCAATGCTATAATACTCATACTTAACCTCCCAATAGGAAATAATAGCTATGCCGATTAGAAAGAAATGGATGAAATTTGACCTGGAAAATATTTCTAAAGTTCCCAAAGTTGCGGGGGCATATGAATTGGCTAATAGCAACAAAACACAAATCGATGATGGTGGCAGTAATACTAGTCTGCAAAGACGACTGCGAGAAAAGAAGGCAATGTACCCAACGGCTACTTATTTTAGATATGACACGCCTAGACTCTTCCAAACAGGATTTGAATTGGAAGCTGAACATAGCCATAAATACCAGTCTAAACATGGAAATAGACCTAAAAAAAACAAACGCTCACCAACATTGAGTATTTTTAGCCCACTAAACGACCCTTTTAAATTGTAGTGATATCCCAACCACTACGAGATACTATCATTTTATTGTTTAAGCGAATAAGTTCTTTCTTGCGCCTGTATTTGAGTCCACCCGTAAATAGCTCTCGCACCATCGGTTTAGCCTTTTGTGCCTTGTGAGTAATGGACTTGATGAGTTCTGCTTTGGTCATTTCTTGTTTCATTTCTCTTTTCTCCTTATAAAATCTCGCTTGGAAGTTGTGCTGTGATATTTTCTGCAATTGGAATTATCGGGTTCTTCATTGGGATTGCCCTTTACCTCAACAACAGTACGAAATGGATTACAATACTTGTTGGATTTGATAGCGGGTGGATAACGACTATTCTTGTAATCAGTGGAGCTTTGTTGGCTTTTGGATTGGTTAATATGTTTAAAAAAGGCGGGAAATAACTTGCCTGCCCTTATGAGCCTATAAATGCCACACCCTAAAACAATTAAGGATAATCCAATAACGACAAGGGGAATATAGGGATATCTATAGGTTAATTGTGCCAAGGCAAAGAATATACCATAACTACCACCTACTATTGCCAAAACTGATATAATTTTCCTCATTCACCACCACCCGCCACTACGTGGGTAAAAGGGAACATCGCCTAATAAAATAGCCGTGATTTTTGAAATCACGGCTATTTGTTTGCGTAATCGTTACAACTCTATTTAATTTCCACAGCCTCGGCTACCAACTCAGCGATATCTTTGGCGATTAGGGTCTCTTCGGCGCCTTTAGCCTTGATGGCATCGGTGAACATCTGCACACAATAGGGACAAGCCGAAGCAACTATCTCAGCGCCGGTCTCTATAACCTGGTCGATTCTCGCCTCGCTGATACGCTGGCCGATGCGTTCCTCCATCCAGAAACGTCCGCCGCCGGCGCCGCAGCAGAACCCGTTGCTGTGCGAGCGCTCCATCTCCAAGAGCGGCAGCTTGTTGATTGCCTGTAACACATGACGCTGCGGGTTGTAGATATCGTTATGCCGCCCGAGGTAGCAGGAATCATGATAGGTAATCTTGCTCTCCTTCATCGCGGTCGGTTTAAGCTTGCCTTCGCTGATCAGTTGCGAGATCATCGTGCTGTGGTGAATGATCTCGAAATTACCCTTAAACTGCGGATATTCATTCTTCAAGGTGTTGAAACAATGCGGGCACATGGTAATGATCTTCTTGATGTTATAGCCCTTGAACTGCTCCACGTTGTTGGCAGCCAGCGTCTGATAGAGGTACTCGTTGCCCAGCCTCCTGGCAGGCTCGCCGCAGCACATTTCCTGCGCGCCAAGTATGCCAAAGCTTACCTTGGCTTTCTTTAACAACTTCGCGGTGGCTATAGTTATCTTGGTGCTTCTTTCCTCCAGCGAAGCCGCGCACCCGGCAAAGAAAACATACTCGATGTTGCTGTCTTCCGAAAGCTGCTTGATATCCAAACCGGCAGTCCAATCGGTCCTGGTCAGAGTTGTGCCCTTGCAGCTATGTCCCCTGGCCTCTATACACTGCAATACAGCCAAACCAGTTTCCGGCACCTGGGCCAGGTCAAGCACGAGATGGCGCCGCATATCGATTACTTTATCGATATGCTCGATGAATACGGGACAGATGTCCTGGCAGGCGCGGCAGGTAGTGCAGGCCCAGATAACGTCTTCGGTTATGATCCCGCCCACCATGGCTTTTTCATCTGCAGCCGCTTCAGGCGCAGCGCTCGCATCACCGTTTCCGCCAGCCTTAGCCTTGGCCTTCTTGGCGGCCAGCAATGCAGGCGCCCGGTCAAGCCAGTGGGTTTTCAAGTCCTGCACCAATTGCCGCGGCGACAGCGGTTTATCAGTCAGGTAAGCCGGGCACCTGTCCTGGCAGCGCCCGCAATTTGTGCAGGCATCTAAATCAAACAACTGTTTCCAGGTAAAATCTTCAATTTTGCCAATACCATAGGTTTCGGCGTTTTCCAGGTCAACTACGCTCAAGGCACCCTTGGGACGTGAAGTCTTGAAAAGCACGTTGGCCGGAGAAACGAGTATGTGGATCAATTTATCCCAGGCAACGATAATGTAGAAAACCGCCCCGACGGTGATTATAACGTGGCCATACCATAAAACCTGGTACCACAGCAGCCTTGAGGCCTCCGGCAGGCCGGAAAACGTCCCGGCGATCCAGTATCCAACAAACGATGCCTGGCTCCATTCCGGGTGCGCATAATATTCCGGCCGGGTCAACCCCACGCTCTCCGGCACTGCGGTTATCATCCTGAAGCCTTCCAGGAAAAAGCCCGTTACCACCACGATAAAGATGAGAAGCAGGGCCACACCATCATCAGCTATGGTGTTAAGCCTCTTAGGACGTTGAATGTAGCGGCGAATAAATGCCAGGACAAGTCCGATTATGACCAGCGTACCGCCGAAATCCCAGAGCCCGCCTAACATGATGTACACCTGGCCTAACATAAAGGGGGCATGCAAGGGCTCAAATACATAGTGATTCAAAAAGTCGAGCCCGGCACCCAGGAACAGCAAAATACAACCGACAAATATTAAAAAATGCATTATGCCCGGGTATGGCTCCCGCAGGAAACGCCTGTGAAAGACTCCGTCCAGTATGCCCAGCTTGATGAATTCCCATATCCTGTTGCCCGGTTTATCAAACCGGTTGTCAGGTTTTCCCAGCATCCACATCTGATAGCGTTTATAGACTGAGTAACCGATGAGGAATGTGGCGGCGACTGCCGAAAGATAGAGACAAATCTGAACTATGAGAGGGATATTCCAAAAAATTTCTCGCGATGCTTCCATGTTACTCCTTCCGCGCTTATTTACTTAAAACCGAGATATTATATTACTTTTTTTTATACTGTTCCATCCGCCCGGCGGACTGAAAAAGTGCACTGATTGAATCCTCTGGAATATCTACACTCCCCAGGGGTACTTCCCTGTCATCGCCAAAGTGATGATAATCGGAGCCCCCCGTGGTCAGCAATCCATGTTCATCAGCTAACCTGACCATTCTTTTTACTGTATTGTTATCATACTGACCATAATAGGCCTCGAGTCCAACAAGCCCCACTTCTTTTAATTCAATAATAATATTATCCAAATCGCTGATATCCGCCGGGTGAGCCAATACAGGGATGCCTTTGGCCAACTTTATCATCCTGACTGCATCGACAGGCCGGATTTTTTCACGTCCGATATAAGCTGTTCCACTTCTTCCAATATATTTGTCGAAAGCTTCCTTTTCAGTAGCGACGTATCCCTTTTCAAGCATTGCCTGTGCAATATGCGGCCTGCAGATAGATTCGCCCCTGGCCAAATCCTGGATACGCTGCCACTCAATTGGCATTCCCAAATCATGCAACTTGCCCAGCATTTTCTGCGCCCTTCCAACCCTCGATTCCCTGATTTTTTCTAATGAAATTACAAGGTCCTCATCCATATAATCGATGAAATATCCCAATACATGGAGCTCCCCGGAGGCTAAATCAGTATTGATTTCCACTCCTGGAATAACCGTTAACCGCGGGCTATTGGCGGCCTCCCTAAGCGCCTCATTGATTCCACTTACGCTATCATGGTCAGTTATGGCAATGACCTCAAGTCCCCTGGCACGGGCAAGTCCCACCACAGCGGCGGGAGTTAACCGGCCATCCGAGGCCGTAGTATGTAAGTGCAAATCATATTTCAACTATCTGATTCCTCTTTACGTATGCGTTTTATACTGCGCGCTTTACCGCTCTCCTCATCAATATCCAGAAGAATTGCATCGAAACCTGCCCGGCCTTTTCCCACCGTTAGCCTGTGAGGCAACCCAGTTAAGAAACTGTTCAACACGCTATCTACATCATCGCCGATAATTGAATTTACGGGGCCAACCATACCTATGTCCGTAACATACGCCGTTCCCAGGGGCAAGATATGGCTATCGGTAGTGCCAATATGTGTGTGTGTTCCCAATACGGCGCTTACCCGCCCATCAAAATACCTTCCCAGGGCGATTTTTTCGGATGTAGCTTCAGCATGAAAGTCAACTATTATTGTTTTAGGTAAAGGTTTAACATTGGATAATAATGCATCCATAGCCCGAAATGGGCAATCATACTGACCAATAAATACGCGCCCTATCAGGTTCACTACCAAAACATTATTAACAATTATGTAGCCACGCCCCGGAGCAGCAGGCGGAAAATTGAGCGGCCGCAGTATGGGAAATTCCCCATCAAGGTGCTGTATTATCTCTTTTTGTGCCCAGACATGATTCCCCGTAGTGATTACATCCACACCGGTATCAAGCAACTCCCTGGTAGTATTTACAGTGATGCCTATACCGTGGGCAGAGTTTTCTCCGTTAGCCACCACGAATTTAATACCGAATTCATTAATTAAGCCTGGCAAAAATTGCTGTACAGCTCTTCTGCCAGGCTTACCTATGACATCGCCGATTGCCAGGATTTTCAAAGGTCTACCTCGTGTAAATCATTTCGCGTAGTCTACTGCCCTTACCTCACGCAATACTGTTACTTTGATCTGACCGGGATACTGAAGGCTATCTTCAATCTTCTTGACTATGTCACGCGCCAAGCGCATTGCAGCAAGATCATCCACCTGATCAGGTTTCACGATAATGCGTACTTCACGTCCAGCTTGAATTGCAAAAGCCTTTTCCACACCGGGGAAGCTGTTGGCTACGCTCTCCAGAGCTTCGATGCGCTTAATATACTGGTCAATCGATTCACGCCTTGCCCCCAGTCTCGAACCGCTGATAGCATCTGCCGTAGCCACAACAAAGCCCAGCGAGCTGGTAGTCATTGCTTCACCATGATGCTCAGATATTGCCTGCACTACTTCAAGCGATTTATCCCATTGTTTAACCAGGTTAGCCCCGATCAAGGCATGCGGACCCTCAACGTCATGATCAACAGCCTTTCCTATGTCATGCAAAAAGGCCGCTCGCTTTGCAAGGGTAACATTTGCGCCGATTTCTGCAGCAAGCATGCCTGCAATATGAGTTACCTCCAAACTGTGAGTTAACACATTCTGCCCGTAGCTGGTCCTAAATTTTAAGCGTCCCAACAGCTTGACCAACTCAGGGTGTAAACCCTGCACACCGGCTTTCCGGGCTGCATTCTCGCCCTCGATACGTATCGTAGCCTCAACATCTGTTTTGGCTTTAGCAACAATCTCTTCAATCCTGGCTGGATGGATCCGCCCGTCCAATATAAGATTGGTGAGTGCAACCCTTGCTACCTCCCTGCGTATGGGATCGAAACTGGATATTGTTACCGATTCGGGTGTATCATCGATGATGAGATCGACACCGGTAGCCTGTTCCATAGCACGGATATTGCGCCCTTCCCTACCTATTAAGCGCCCTTTCATATCGTCGCTGGGAAGATGTACTACAGATACTGTAGTTTCAGATACAACGTCAGTTGCGCATCGTTGGATTGTAGTGGCCAGTATATCACGTGCCTTGCCATCAATTTCATCTTTAAAGCGGACTTCCCATTCACGGACACGGCGTGAAGCGTCTTCCTTTATCTCCCCTTCCACAGCATTTAAAAGCTGTTGCTTGGCCTCTTCACTGGACATGGCTGATATCGCTTCCAAACGCTGTAATTGTTTATCCTTAACCTCCTCAACCTGTGCTTTAACGTCATCGATTTCCTTTTCCCTGTCAATCAGGCCGCGCTCCCGCCTTTCAACCGCCTCCAATTTCCTTTCTAAGCGTTCCTCACGCTGGCTCGATCGCCTTTCAAGCCTTTGTAATTCGTATCTTCGTTCCCTGCTATCAGCCTCCGCGGCGGCCCTTAGCTTAACCGCCTCTTCTTTGGCCTCAAGTACCATTTGCTCATACTTAGCCTGAGCACTTGCAAGTAGTTTTTTTGCTTCATTCTGCGCGCTTCTTATCTGTTGATTCGCTAACAGTTGACGGGCGAAGTACCCGACCAGCAGAAACAAAACGGCTACAAGGCCGATTATCACATAGTATATCCAATCCATAATATAATTGCCTCTCTTTATACTTAAACCAGGTTAAGTTACACATTTATGCAAATTCCTTAATTTACAATTATACTATTCTTTTATAACGAACAACTACTTTTCCACAAAATATTTGTTATTTCTCTGAAGAATCATAGTGTATCGTATCCCACAAACGGGAAACTGCCATTTGGACCACTTCTCCATTATACCCTCTTCGCCCCAAATATGACGCTAAGCGTTGGTAGAATTCGGCATATGCCAGGTTATGCAGGAGCCTTGCTTTCTTTATTCCTGCTTTATAAGCGTTGGTCTCATCATCGATCTTATCTGTAACCTCGTTAATAATTTCATGATTCACTCCCTTCAGCAGGAGTTCACGTTTAATCATCAAGCCGCTTTTAGGTTTGAATGCAATACGGTCTCTCATCCAGGCTTCGGCAAAAGCTTTATCGTCAATCAACTGCAGCTCCCTCAATTTAACAATGGCACGGTTCACGGCTGCAGCCAGAAATTTGCGTTTATACAGAAGATGTTGCTTTAATTCAGCTTCGCTCCTTGGCCTGTATTCAAGAAAATGCAAGGCCGCCTCATAACATTTAGCGAAATCATCTTCTTTAATCATACTGTCTAAATCACGAGGGCTGATGAGTTGATCTTCTTGAGGGCCCGCAATCTTAACAAGGTGACCTGCAATATTGATAGAGGTACCGTCGTCATAGATTAGGTCAAGGCAGTCCCTTTCGACCCCGTCCGGAACTTCATTATCCTCTTCATCAGTCACTAATATGGCCGGTTTAAGCCGGATTAATTACGCGGGGTTGTTATTGCTCTATGGAACCCTTATTATCCGGAATAGCCGCCTGCCCTGACAACGCTATGGTACGAATTTGCTTCTCTATTTCTGCTGCTGTTTCCTGATGTTGCACCAGGTATTCACGTGCTTTTTCTCTGCCCTGACCAAGCTTGGTACCCGCAAAGTCAAAAAACGCACCCGATTTTTTTATCACGCCTGTGCTTACGCCGAGATCAATAATATCTCCCTCTTTGCTGATCCCGCAATTAAACATAATATCAAATTCAGCTACCCTGTAAGGTGGCGCCATCTTGTTCTTAACAACCTTGGCACGCACACGGTTGCCGACTATCTCGGTGCCATTCTTGATAGTTTCAGCTTTTCTCAGATCGATCCTAACGGAGCTATAAAATTTCAAAGCCCTTCCACCGGGTGTCACTTCGGGGCTGCCGTAAATTACACCAATTTTTTCTCGCAGCTGATTAATAAAAACAACCGCTGTGTTAGAATTACTTATCTCATGGGTGAGCTTACGCAATGCCTGCGACATCAGCCTGGCCTGTAAGCCAACATGAGATTCACCCATCTCACCCTCTATCTCTGCCCTGGGCACCAGTGCGGCAACACTATCTATCACTACTATATCCAGGGCATGGGTCCTCACCATCCTTTCAGCTATATCAAGAGCTTCCTCACCGGTTCCAGGTTGAGCGCCCCTAAGCGCATTTACATTGACCCCGCAAATCGATGCATAATGGGTATCTAACGCATGTTCTGCATCTATATAAAGGACCAGTCCACCCACTTTTTGCGCCTGCGCAATGATATGCAGTGCAAGTGTAGTTTTACCTGACGCTTCAGTTCCAAATATTTCTGTAATACGCCCCCGTGGGATACCACCAACACCTAAAGCAAGGTCAAGGCTCAATGAGCCAGTAGGGATCACATCTACCTTAACCTTGGCCAGACGCTCACCCAGTGACATAATCGAGCCAATGCCATATTGCTTGTCAATCTGGCTTATGGCCAGGTCCAGGGCCTTTTCTTTTTCGACTTTCACTTTGTCCAAATCCATTTCTCCTCCGTCCAACATTTCATTATTTTATAGACTTATTGAATACCACTAAGTATATTTTAACACAATTGTGCTAAAAATCAAGTACCCTGTTACTTATTTTTTAAAAAATTCAGGGGGTGGGTCTCAAATCAGGGCCGCATATTCAGCAAAATTGTGCAGGGTGATCAGGGAACTTGCGCCTGACCGGCTGAATTTGACTACCGCGAACACATTGAGTTAAATTTGTAAAGAGGTTGAGAAATGCCAATATACGAGTACAATTGCCCTAAATGCAAATGTAAGTTTGAACAGCTCCGTCCCCTGTCCAAATCGGGGGACGATTCCGGATGCCCGAAATGCAACACGCCGTCCAAGCGTGCCATATCCAAATTCGTATCCCGAGCCAAGGACGATCTCAGCATGCTGAATCATATGCCCAGCAGCGGAGGCGGTAGCTCCTGCAGCAGTTGTAGTTCTTCCAGTTGTTCGTCTTGCGGCAAATAACCGCTGCCGCCATAAAAGTTCATCAGTTTTAAGCTGCCGGCACATCTGGCAAGTATATCTTCCTGATCGCGAAAGCTATCAGCCATAATACCAAAGCTTCTATTATTATAGTTACAATGACAAATACGGCAGCATCGAAAAAGAACCCTTGCGGGAACATCATAATTAAATAATCTTTGGAAGGGTCTAAAAGCCACAGATCATTAGAAAAGCTGATAAGGTGAAACAAAAAGAAGAGGCTATCAAAATCAATTAAGGCCCAGATTATTATCAAACCCATCAAGGCCGCCGTAGCTATCGAACCGATTTGGATTCCCCGTAGCAGTTTTCTGATACCGTCCTTCATAAAAATAAAAGTACCTGCCATCAGAAAGATCACTATTGAAAGAATTTGCAGTATTTTAAAGATAAATATTATTTTGCCTACATCCTCCAGATGAACTAACTCTTTTTCACTATATACCGGCATCTTTAGGCCACCCTTATCTACCACGACCTGGGGAGTCTGGCTATTAGCGTTAAAGTAACCAACCATTTTTTGCGCTACCTCTTCCAACTGCGCATTGCTTATTCCGGTAACCCTGCTGATCTGGTATTTAGCAAACCCGTATCTGTATAAGTCAGGTGAATGCGCATATATATTAACGGTGCTGGAAATAATTAAAACGAGCACAGATGCGATGAGTAAAATATATGCGACCGCTAAAAGCATTTTTGTTGTTTTATTTAGCATTCTTGCCTCTTTTTGTATAGAACAATTTTAAACGGCTTGCCCGTAATTGGCCAGAAAAACTTGTGCTATAATTTTATACCATTCTAACAGGGGCGCCTTATGTTTACCCACCTTCACGTTCATACCGAGTATAGTTTGCTTGATGGCTGCTGCCGGATATTGCCGCTTATACACAAAGCCAAAAACCTCGGCATGCAAAGCCTTGCCATTACCGATCACGGTAATATGTACGGTGTGATTGAATTCTATAAATTAGCCAGGGAAAACGGTATTAAACCCATATTAGGTTGTGAAGTCTATGTTGCAGCCAAAGATTGCCATGGTAAAGATCCTGCTGATAAAGCCAATTTCCATCTCACTCTTCTGGCGATGAATAATACAGGCTATAGCAATCTAATTCAATTAGTAACCCTGGCTAACCTCGAAGGGTTTTACTATAAGCCCAGGATAGATAAACAACTATTATGTAAATACAAAGATGGTCTGGTAATACTTTCCGGTTGCGCTCAGGGTGAACTTGGACGGTTGATATTGCAGAACCGCTTACAGGATGCACAGGAAGCAGCTAACTGGTATAAAGACAATTTTCCGCATTATTTTTTAGAAATTCAAAGGCATCCGATCCCTGATATTGAAAAAATAAATGATTATTTAATTCAAATAGCCAAGCAACAGAATATCCCCCTGGTAGCAACTAATGACGTCCATTATTTAAATAAGGAAGATGCTCACATCCACGATATATTGCTATGCATAGGCACCAATACTACGGTAAACGACGAAAAACGGTTGAAAATGACCGGCGATTACTTCTATTTGAAAAGCCAGCAGGAGATGCAGGAACAATACAAGGATATCCCTGAAGCACTGGAAAACACGGCAGTCATAGATGCTCTATGCAATCTCGAAATAGAATTCGGTAAACCTCACCTCCCCCAGGTAGAGCTACCGGCAGGCAAAACCTCGCAATCACATTTATCTGTGCTGTGCTGGCGCGGACTGAAAGATCGTTTACCTGATGCTGATAGTGAAGCCGAAAAGCGCTTAGAATACGAGTTGGATGTAATTGAAAAAACACAATTTGCGGATTATTTTCTGGTAGTCCACGATCTCGTTTCATTTGTAAGGCAGCAGGGCATATTCTTTGGAGTCCGGGGCAGCGCCGCTGCAAGCCTGGCCCTGTATTGTCTGGGTATCACCGATATCAATCCACTTACCTATAAGCTGGTATTTGAACGATTTCTTAACCTGGAGCGGCGTGAAATGCCGGATATTGACCTGGACTTTCAGGATGACCGCCGTGAAGAAATTATCGCCTATGTAAACCATAAATACGGTACCGATCATGTTGCTCAAATAATTACATTCGGCACATTAGGCGCGAGGGCAGCCATCAGGGACGTAGGCAGGGCGCTTGGAATTAACTACGGCACAGTTGACCAGTTAGCGCGCTTAATACCGGTCAGGCCAAATATCCGGCTGGATGACGCCATGCTTGAAGTCAAAGAAATGATGGACATGTACAACGCCGACGAGTTGATACAAAACTTAATAGATACGGCAAAAAAAATCGAGGGCATATCCCGCCATTCCAGCACGCATGCCGCGGGTGTAGTGATCTCCCGTGAACCTTTAACGCGGTACCTGCCTTTGCAGAGGGCCAGCAAGGATAGCGATCAACAATCAGTCATGACTCAATTTTCCATGGAGAATGTTGCCAGGCTGGGCTTGCTTAAACTCGATTTCCTCGGACTGGCAAATCTCACGCTGTTAGCCAAGGCCAAAGATGTCATACAGAAAAATCATGGGATTAGTATAGACTTTCTCAACATTCCACTGGATGACCAGAAAACATTCGACCTTTTAGCCTCGGGTGAAACTACCGGTATATTCCAGTTAGAAAGCCCGGGCATGCGCCGCTGTATTAAAGAGTTGAAGCCAACCAAGTTCACAGACATCGCCGCTATGGTGGCGCTATATCGTCCCGGACCCATGGATCATATCCCCACCTTTATTAAATCTAAACACGGGCTTGAGTCAGTTCAGTATCCACATACTGACCTTATGCCTATCCTCGAAGATACCTACGGTGTAATTGTATACCAGGATCAAGTACTGTTTATCGTACAGAGATTTGCCGGGTACAGCCTCGGTCGAGCGGATATCATCCGTAAAGCCATGGGCAAAAAAGATGCCGTGGTGATGAATAAAGAGAAACAGAATTTCATCGACGGCGCTAAAACAAAAGGATATAGCGGGGAGGAGGCAAACGCCATATTCGCATTAATTGAGCCATTCGCCGGTTACGCATTCAATAAGGCGCACAGCGTAAGTTACGCCTATATTGCTTACGAGACCGCCTATCTTAAGGCTAATTACCCTATAGAGTACATGGTAGCTTTCCTGAACACCTATTACGATAAGACCGATCGGATTATAACTGCAATTGCGGAATGCCGGCGCATGGGACTCGCATTGCTTAGACCGGACACTAATCATAGTTCCGCAAGTTTTACCATTGAAAAGAGCAACGGATCCAGAGCTATCCGCTTTGGACTCGCTTCCATCAAGAATGTGGGGGAGAATGCCGTGGCTCCTATTGTCGCTGCTCTAAATGAAAGCGGAGAATTTAAATCAATCGAGGATTTTTGCCGCCGGGTTGACCTCCGTTACGTCAATAAAAAGGTCATTGAGAGTTTAATTAAAGCGGGGGCATTTGACAGCTTTGGCCGGCGCGGCTCTCTTTTCTCGGCTCTTGAGCGCATCATGTCATTGTCACAGCGCGAACAAAAACAGAAACAATCCGGGCAGTCCAGCATGTTTGATTTATTCGGGCAGAATGTAGATGTACCCTTACCGGCCCTGAGCCTTGACGACTACGACGTGACACTCCAGGAAAAACTCACCTGGGAAAAGGAACTTCTGGGAGTCTATTTCTCGGAGCATCCCCTGGCTGCTTTAGCTTCAAAACTTGCCGAGCATGCCAGCGTACTGTGCGGTGAAATAAATAGTGATATGGCAGGCGAAAAAATTGTTGTTGCCGGTATGGTTAGCTCGGTGAAGCACGTCACTACCAAGACTAACCGTATGTTTATCGTTGCCACATTCGAAGACTTAAATGGCAGCATCGAGGTCACAGTGTGGTCCGATGTCTATTCACAAACTCAAGACCTGTGGGTTGATGGTAACATACTTCTTATTGAAGGTACTGTGAAAATCAGGAATGACAGGGTCAATATTAATTGTACGAAGGTTCGCAAATACGAACCGGACGCAGAAAAGGACGTTAGCGCTAAAAATGGCCGCGCTGCTACCCCTCCCAAGAAGCTTATCATCAACATCAAGCAGAGCGACGATTCGGAAAAGGACCTGTTACATCTCCAAAAGATAATGGGGGTATTACGCAGGTATCCCGGCCAAGATAGCCTGCAATTGGCTATCCACAAAGGTGAGGCAATCACCCGTATGGATATTCCCGAAGTTAAAATCGATTATTCCATTGATCTTATCAATGAATTAAGCCCTGTTCTCGATTTGTAATACAGCCGGGCACTTCTGGCTGCTATTTTCTCTTCAGGAATTCGCGAATAAGCAGGTTAACCTGACCTGGCTTTTCACGTACAACCCAGTGCGAGGCGTCGGGTATCCGTTCAACACTTAAATTTGGAACATACTTTTCCAGTCCGCCCATACAGCCTATCAGCAAAGCTTTATCCTTTTCCCCCCAAATGACCAGAGTCGGTACAGTAATTACAGGCAAAGACTCACCCAGGGCTGGCCTTTTCAAGGCTTCCTCCAGGTTTTCCAACGCTGCTACATTGGTTGCACGGTAATAATTAAGACCGCCGGTCAATGCTCCTAACTGTGACCAGGCGTTTATATAACCCTGGATATCTTCTTCTTTTAGAACCCCGCTTTTTATTATGTCACCGAATGCCATATTAAGCAGCCACGAATAGTTGTTCTCTGACAGCTTTTTCTCAGCTTCGGGACTGCGAAATAACAGCATATAGCTGCTGGCCTTCCTTTGCCCTGGATTATCCCGCAGTTCCCGCTCGAAAGTAACCGGGTGCGGCGAATTGACAATTATCAGTTTTTCAAGATACTGGGGATAAAACATGGCAAAGGTCCAGGCCACCGCGCCACCCCAATCATGAGCCACAAGCGTAAATTTTTTATACCCCAGAGACTCCGCAAGTTGCCGGATATCTTCCATCAAGTATTTTTGTTTATACTGGCTGACTTCCTGTGGCTTAGAAGATAGGTTATATCCACGCATATCAGGCGCCACAGCCATATGATCTTTCCCAAATTCTTTTAACTGCCCTTTCCACATGTCCCAATATTCAGGAAATCCATGCAGGAACATGATCAGCGGGCCGCCGCCGCAAAAAGCATAATGAAGCCTTACCCCGTTTACATCAGCATAAGCATGTTCAATCAATTTGTACCTCGTAATAATGTGATTTCCTGATTATTAAACTATAGCCTGGTAACGATAGCAGTTTTAACCCGGTTTCCGCAATAGCCACTTTGCCCTCAAATCAGTCGCTATTAACGCGCAATGCCCGGTTAGCAGACTGACCGATTATGTTTTATCTTGGTTTATTATCCGTTCCATTTCTTGGCCGTATATTTCATATGAATAAGAGTCGAAAAGAACGAAGACTATTGACTTGAGTGTAGTTTGTTCGTGGTATAAGAATTCATTCACAGTAGTGATGGCAATTCCCGCAGCCAATTTCTGCGGATAGCCGTAAATGCCGGTGCTTATAGCGGGAAAGGAAATGCTTTTTAAACTGTGTGCAGTAGCTAATCTCAAGCTTTCCAGGTAACAGCTTGCGAGTATTTCGGTTTCCCTGTTATTACCACCATGCCATACCGGCCCAACAGTATGTATCACATACACGGCAGGCAAATTACCGCCAGTCGTAATTACGGCTTGGCCCGCCTGCAGCCTGCCAATTCGTGACACGATGGCTCCGCACTCTTCCTTTAGCGCACCCCCGCCTGCGCGATGAATGGCCCCATCTACGCCGCCACCGCCCATCAAACCCGAGTTAGCCGCGTTTACAATCGCATCAACCCTCTCCCGTGTAATATCTCCCTTTACCAGGAGAAGGTTAGTACCCTTGACCCAGATTCCTGCCGGCATTTCCCCTGACTAAAACACCATGCTTATGCAAATTCCGGTTGAATCAGCCCGTATTTACCGTCTTTACGACGGTAGATTACATTGATGGAGTTATCCTCATCATTAACAAACAGAAAGAAATCATGCCCGATAAACTCCATTTGCTCAATTGCTTGATCCGCATTCATAGTTTTGAGCATAAACTTCTTACGTTTGACCACATGGATAATTTCTTGCTGGTTAGCGGTCCCCTCTTCTGCAGGTGTCCTGATCGATTCATGAACCTTGCCTTTATTTACAGCATACCTTTTCTTATATTTATCTATCAGGCGCTCCATTACATCCGCTACGGAGTCAATTGCTGCCTGTGGGTTTTCGTCCTTTTGCTCGCCCCTGATAAGAAATCCGTTAATATTCAAAGTAACCTGCGCGGCGTATGTGGTCTGCCGCGATTTCGATTTTTCTTCAACCAATTCCATCTTGATAGAGTTTATGCTGTTCAGGTACTTGGCCAGTTTGCTCAGTTTTTTCACAGCATAGTCCCGCACGTCATCCTCTATGCGTAAGTTTTTAGTAGTTATTTTAATATCCATAATTAACTCCCGTGGAAGATTTCCCGTGCCAGTGTAAATCCCACAATATTTCTGGCTCCTCCAGCTTTTAGTGCGCCTGCGCAGGATTCCAGGGTAGCGCCTGACGTACATACATCATCAATAATAACTATGTCCTTGCCATATACTTCACTGGATGTGCAAACAAACGCGTTTAGCATATTGATCCTTCGTTCTTTGACACTAACCGTGCGTGCTTGCGGTTTATTATCTTTTACACGTTTAACCAAATTCACTTTGACAGGTAGCGCTATCACCTTTGAGATTTCCCTGGCTAATAATTCGGATTGATTATATCCCCTTTCTTTGAGACGCCGGTCATGCAGCGGCACCGGCAATAATATATCTCCAACCAGCTGATTCTCTCTAAAATACTGAGCCATGAATCCGGAAAGACAATGGGACAGGGCACGCAGGTTATGATATTTAAATTCATGTATCGCCATCCGTGTTACACCTTCAAATATAAACACTGACCGGATGGTATCAAGGCTATTGCTATTTCGCCAGCATTCATTACAATATGCACCGCTGGATTCAGGTCTGCCACATTTTTTACATAAAGGTGGCAATAGCCTGCTCAGCTTTTTCGAGCAATCAAAACAAATAAAGCCACCGACTTTCCCGCAACCGATGCATACCTGCGGAAAGAAAAAATCAATGACTTCATTCTGGATCTGTTTCAACCACTCGGTCAAAACAACAATCCTATAACTTATTTGCTGCTATTACGTCCGCTATCTACTACTGGTGTGAGCGAAGCGTATGACTGGCCCCACTAAAAATCGGCTCGTTTAGATAGATATCGCCGTTCCTGATTTTTAGATTGAACCCGCATTCCGGATTGGTGCATACCCAGGCTTTATAATGTATCGCTGCCCCCTGACTACCAAAATCAGACAATGGAACCAAATCACCGACTTTGCATTTTAAACATTTAGGAAAGGAATAGTTTTCCACTATTTATTCCACCTCCTCCAAGGATGAACAAAGTATAGCATTAATTAAAATTTAATAGCAAATAAATCAATCAAAGGTACCCTTTATAAGTCACCAGCCTAACCCGGGTTCAGCCTATATTCAGCCAGGCGGCTATAAATTGCTCCACGCGGTGTTAATTGGCTCCGTATTAAAGATACCGCGTCAACCTTCATGGTAATGTGTGGTTCAAATTTAGCGGTCGAAACAAGTTGAGAAAACTCCAGCATACTGCTTAAACTGCAATCTTCGCGCAGCCTGGCCAAGGTAAGATGAGCGGTAAATGGCCGGGTCTCCCTGGCAAACCCCTGCAAAGCCATAGTATCATCTATTTTCTTCTGCAAGCTGAGCAGATTTTCAACGTCACCTTCCAAACCCAGCCACAAAACACGGGGCTTTTTTAGACTCGGAAAACACCCGCTTCCACCGGTTATAAGGTTAAAAGGTTCACACGATTTTACGGCCTTGATAATTCCATCTTTAACTTTATCTACTTGCTTTACATCTACATTGCCAAGGAATTTTAAGGTCAGGTGTATCGAGCCGGGCTCCACCCATTTTACAAAGTTATGGCCCGCTAATTTCAATCCTGCCTGAAAGGTCCTCAGCGCTGTGACTAACTCCCCGGGCAGTTCGATAGCAATAAAAACCCTTAAATCTGAATCAACCATGAGTAATAACCCTATACACTAAAATCATTTAGCCGCCGAAGATCTTGGCCGAGTTGTTGTACAGTATGTTGTCCAGTTCAACATTACTTAACCCGGCCGATTTAATGTGATCGATTACACGAATTGGATCCAGCAAAGGGTAGTCGCTGCCGAAAATAATTTTTTTTAGGGAAACAATTCGAGTAAGCGCGCCATAAACAGCCGGGCTGTACAGGAAAGGTGAAGCTGCGGTGTCATAGTATGTATTGCTTAAAGCGCATTTGATTTCGGGAATCAATTCGTAGAACGGCAACCCACCACCCAGGTGCGCAAGAATCACCGTCAACTCCTGGTGAGCCTGTATGAACCTGCCAAGAATCCCGGGAACCATAGTGCCTTTACCGGGGTACTCGTGCCCGACCGGTTCCGAAGCATGCAATGAAAGCACCAGTCCCCGCTCGACCATATGATTTACTATTGGATTCATGAGGTTAGTATCGCAAAGGTCATAGCCCTGGGCATCGGGCCGCAATTCACCAACCCC
>CAIYTC010000296.1 GCA_903929005.1 uncultured Dehalococcoidia bacterium
AACAATAAACCTGTAGTGCCAAAGACCGAAAACTACTTAAAAATAGCTTCATTATTTTTATTTACTGTAGAACTTCAGCTAAGGCAATTATCGGTGATTAAGGCATGTTTAAAATGGATGCTGCTCAGGCCACTGAAATCAAAACTGAAAAGAGAGATACTAACCTGCTCGAGCCAATCCACGTTTAGTATAAGCGTAACGGGCTACCATAGTCGCTACAGACTTGCAGATTAGCAGTCTCCAATGCGCTTTACAATGTCAAAGTTTCTTTCTGTGTAAGAATACTCCACAGGTACTGCCCGTGGCTTTTCCTCAAGCCGGTTTCGTTATCGCCAGCAGCGCCATCACCACTGGTTGAAGCACACTGATAACGATGCCCCAGGTGAGCATCTTGAGCGCCCGGCCGCGGTCTTCATCTTTCATACGCTTCCAGGCAAACAGTCCGCCTGCGACGCCCAGTCCCAGGGGAAACCACCACAGCTCGTCCGCTTTAACCTCTGTCATGGAAAGAGGCCACCATTTCTCCGCGGCCTCGCCTTCTGCCAATCCCCGCCGTAGCAGGGTAGCACCCGGCGCTACCAGCACGAGGCTCAGTGCGGCGCCGGTCACGACAGCAGTAAAGAGGGCGGTGGCGTCCGGTATGGCCTGGTTGAGGGGGGTCAGGACGATTAATAATAATACGAAATCCAGCAGCAGTCCGGGGATGAGCAGAAAGGTAGCTAATCGAGCTACGGAATAGAAAGGACTGGTGAAATAGCCAGTCCTTTCGCTAAATATGGCCCACTTTAATAGGCGGGTATTTTTGATTTTCCGCAGGGGATTTCAGCGAGTCCGAGATTTCCGAAGTTTGGGTATTTTCCCTTCGTTCAGACCTGTGACATGTGATAGTGTAGCTACCAAGTATTGATTAAGACTTACCCCTTCGCGGTCAGCTAGTTGGTCCAGCTTGCGGTGTAGGCTCCTAGGAAAGCGTACATTAAACTTTCCACTGTATTTCTCCTCACCACGAGGCAGAGGAATGTCCAATCCATCCTCATGAGCTGATTCAAGCCAGAGTTGGCGCGCTTCCTCGATCATCTCTAGGGCTTCTTCAATAGTTCCACCCTGAGAATAACAACCGGGCAAATCTTCAATCTGAACAAAATAACCACCTTCTGGGGCGGCTTCGAATGTGATAGGATATTTCAGCCCGAGATAATACTCCAAGGGCTTACGCGCAGTCGCAATTTTCATGTTATTCCTCCAATCTCAAGTCCTTGATTATTTTATTGACATAAGGGCTGAGAACGTATTTTGAATTTTTAGGATTCACTATTGTTATCGGGGTTGTCCCTTTCTTGTGATAGGTTAGATGACTGCCACCCTTTTTGTGTAGCTCGTATCCATAAGCACGGAGAAGTTTATCACAATCTTCAACCGTAATATGCATACTATCGGCAAGGAACTTTTTGATTAACTTCTCATTGATTTTCATGCTATAGTAGTACCATATACAGTGGCAGTTGTCAATAATTACCAACCACCGGCCCCGGAGGCCATTTTAACCGGGAGAACTAAGTAAGGAGTGGTAGCGTTACTGGGGGCAGGTCAATTCAAACTCATAACCTGAAGGTTAGCAGGTGCGAATTTTGCTCGTCTGGCATTTGTATGCTACGCGCTGAAAGCCAAAATTATGGTAATTCATATGAGTAGCAGGGCGGAATCAACCGCAGCCGATCGAAATCTATGAAAAACAAATTTAAAATTGCCTTGACCATTTGGTGGCCATTTGATAGCCTTATATGGAAAGGAGGCAAGCGGTTACTGCCTTTTAGCCAGCATGCTTTGGGACCATGAGGCCGGTGGTTCAAATCCACTCACCCCGACCATTCAACTACACTGATGCACGGTTGATGCGGTGTTAGTTATAGCGGTTTTCAGTGAAGCTGAAAGGGAGGCCTCACAATACAATTAAAGCCGACAGCCTTGGATTGCGGGCTTGACTATGCTCAGTTTTCGAATGGCCTTCTATTTTTTAAGTATGCTGACCGCTGCGATATGGTTCCAGCCAAATACCTGGCACATACCTACTTTAGGATTATTTGTCTGGCGTGCCCCTGCCTGTCCCCTCATTTGCCATACAATTTCGCATACTTGTCCCAGTCCTGAAGCGCCGGGAGGTTCGCCCTTGCATTGTATGCCTCCACTGGGATTAACCGGCAGCCTGCCGGTAATATCGAAAACACCTTGCCTGAGCAATTTGTACGCTTCTCCGGGTTTGCAAAGGCCCAGTTGCTCTATGTGTACCAATTCGTGTGCTGATTCTGTATCCTGCACCTCAACCACATTCACGTCTTCAGGGCCCAACCCGGCCATCTCATAGGCTTTCCTGGCGGCAAGCTCGGTAACAGAATAGGCCTTGCTTTTTGTGCAGGTGCTTGCCGTTGAACTCGGTTCAATTACCGATGATGGGTATTGCGCTGTTTGCATAACAGCGGCGGCAATGGTTATGGGTTGGCTTATATTGAATTTCTTAGCTGCCTTTTTACTGCAGACAATTACCGCGGCCGCGCCATCATCCGGTGTGCAAAAATTATACAGATGCAGTGGGTACGCCACCATGGGTGATTTCAGCACCTGCTCGATAGTCAATTCGTTCTGGAAAAGGGCGTAAGGATTCTTGGCTCCGTTCTTATGAGCTTTAACAGCCACCCTGGCAAAGTCCTCTTCCGTGGCGCCGTAGTCACTCATGTACTTCTGGGCCACCGTGGCAAAGGATATGGGACTGGCCTTCATTCCGAGCCTGTTCTGCCAGGGTTCTCCCAGATCTTCAAACATACCCTTATGCTTATCAACGCCGTAAACCAGAACTACCTCACAAGAACCGCTTGTGATGGCGTCCCTGGCCAGTTTGAGCATAGCGCCGCCGGTGGCGCACATGGCATTTATCTCGTAGATGGGGATGCCGGTCATTCCTACCTTTGCCAATATCTCAATACCCAAGCCAGGACGTTTGAGGACGACCCGGCCACACAGGGCAAATTGTATATCCTGATAAGTCATGTCTGAGTCTTTCAGTGCTTTCAAAATTGCTTCAATGGCAATGTCAGCCGGGTCTTTCTCCGGAAACCGGCCAAATTTGTGCATCCCAACACCGGCGATTACAACGTCATCCATGGCGCCTCCTTACGATCAGACATATTGATTTTCGGGGTAGACATCAGCTTAACCCGATCTCCCGGGTTGGAATTTGTAAACCATAACATCGTTTCCATCTTTATCCTCTTCCAGTTTATCGAAAAGCAATTCCATCTCCATGCCTACTATCAATTTTTTCGGATCATTTTCAGTAATCAGGGAAAACAAGACTATTCCCTCGGGCAACTCTATCCACCCCAGGCCGTAGGGAACAAAAGGCTCCGGTGGCTTATAAGGCGGGGGAGCAGGATAGAACATCACCGAAAATGCGTAAAGCTTACCCTTCTTACTGAGAGCAATTTCTTCCAGTTCCTGGCCCTGGCAATTCTCACAAATCTCCCTCCTGATAAAAAAGAGTTCGCCGCATTTACGGCATTTGCACCCTATCAGATGTCCGGTGTCTCCTGGAAACGCAGGTAGTTTCATCATTCCATCCAGCAAAGGTACCTGTTTCTTGCCATTAGTACTCATCATTAGGCCTCCGTTTTGATTGTTTCATATCCGCCGCCGGATCCAGTCAAATACTGCACTCTTACGGAAGTTAGGACCGGATATGGATATTGTTAGTGGACTGGTACCGAATCAATTGCCGTTAGCGAGAATAAACCTGAGCCGTCTGCAATATTTTTACAAGGGTAAACAATTAATCTATAATCTAAGCTTCAGTAGACTTCAATTTATTAGTCAATCAATAGATAACTTCGAGAGTTTATATCACCAAACAGCCATTGTCAAGCTAAGTTAAATACGAAATTTCACTGGCATTATTGTCATAAATAGATAGCAGGAGGATATGGAGTGGACTTTCAATTTACCGAACAACAAGAAATGCTACGGGCCACTGTGAGAGAGTTCGTAGAAAAGGAATGTCCCAGGCAGTTGGTACGGAAATGGGATGAAGAACATGCTTTCCCCATGGAACTCCTGGAGAAACTCAAGAAAATCGGTGTTATGGGTGTAATCACACCTGTTGAATATGACGGCATGGGTGGGAGTATCATTGACTATACCATTGTGTGCGAGGAACTGGCGAGGTCAGGTTTGTGGGGGTTAGCATCGTATTTTAATGCCGTAATAATGTACGGCACCGATATGATTTTACATTGCGGGAACGCAGAACAAAAGAAGTATTATCTCCCCAGGCTGGCTAAGGGCGAACTGCTGTTTGCCTATGGTATAACGGAGTCTGATTCTGGATCAGACGCCGCCGCGGCTAAGACAACGGCCGTTGAGAAGGGCGACCATTTCATACTTAATGGCTCCAAAATGTTCATCACTTTAGCCGACAAGGCCGACTACACCATCACGCTGGCCAGGACTGGTAAGGATTTGCCCAAGCATAAGGGTCTGAGTCTATTTATTGTCGATACTAAGAGCAAGGGCTATAGCGCCAAACCTATTAAGAAGATGGGGGGATTCACGGACACTACTTGCGAGGTGGTTTATGAGAACGTGGAAGTTCCCAAATCACACGTTTTGGGCGGACCCGAAGCCATAAACCGCGGCTGGCAACTACTGATAAGCACGCTGGAAACCGAACACCTGGAAGTAGCTGCCAACTCGCTGGGATATGCGCAGGCAGCCTTTGATGATGCGCTGCAGTATGCCAAAGACAGAAACGCCTTCGGACAGCCTATCGGCAAGTTCCAGGCCATCAGCCATTTACTGGCAGAGATGGCGGTTGACCTCCATCTGACCAGGTTGTGCGTTTACCAGCTCGCCTGGCTGAGGGACTCTAACAAACCATGCTACAAGGAATCGTGCATGGCAAAATTAGTGGCTACCGAGTGCTGGACAAACATGGCCCACAGGGCTATGCAGGTGTTTGGCGGCTATAGCCTGATGTATGAATACGACGCACAAAGATATTTAAGGGATTCTTATATCCTGCTCATCGGCGGTGGCACACGGCAAATTCAGAAAAATATGATAGCTAAAGCACTGGGCCTTTAAGTTTAACGGCCTGGCAGTACCGCTAATGTAATAGTTTTACATAATATGTACCGATATACAGGAGGTTAATCATGGGCTTAAAAACGGTGGAGCAGTACAAAGAGAGCCTGCGGGACGGCAGGGAAGTGTATATGTATGGGGAGAGGGTGAAGGATGTTACCACTCACCCCGCCCTCAAGGTGTGTGTGGAGACAATGGCGGTGGACTACGAATGCGCTGAACTTCCCCAGTTCAAGGACCTGGCCAATGTATATGATCCTGAATTGAAGCAGGAGGTAAGCAGGTACTATTACATACCTAAAACAGGTGAAGACCTGGTTAAGGCAACTGAACTTATTATCGCAACTTCAACCTATGCGGATGGCTACATTCCGCTGGCCAAGGACATCGGCGCGGACGCGATCAACGCCATACAAATATTCGCCAATATCACCGGCAACAAGGAATACATTGACAGGGTACACAACTTCCGCCAATATCTTATGAAAGAAGATATAGCTATTGTTTCAGCCGTCACCGATGCTAAAGGCGACAGGCTGATGCGGCCGTCTGACCCCAGGCAGGTACATCCCGACTTTTATCCGCGGGTGGTCGAAAAGAACGCCAAGGGTATCGTAGTCAGGGGCGCAAAAATGCATATTACGGGTTCAGCGTATTCCAATGAAATCTTCGTAATCCCGGGCAGGGCTATGACCGAAGCAGATCAGGACTATGCCGTGGCCTTTGCCATTCCCTGCAATGCCAAAGGACTCAAGCAGATCTGCCGTCCCATAAAATCCGGCATCAGTTCGATGGAATTCCCGGTGGACCGGCCCTGGCGCATGCATACAGATCAATTAGTAATCTTTGATGACGTATTCGTACCCTGGGAAAGGGTATTTATGTGTGGAGAATGGAAGCAGGCCTTCCTGATAGCACACAACTTCAGTTTGCTTCACAGGCGGACCGGCTGTGCTTACCGCATACCGATGTCAGAGCTTTTTGTTGGTATGGCTTATGCTATTGCTGAATATAATGGTGTGACGGAGGTCCCGCATATCCGTGAGAAACTTACCGAAGCCGCCATGTATCTTCAGACCCTCAAGTCGCTCACACGTGCGTCCTGCCTCGATTTTGTCATGCATGGCGGAATGCCTGTGCCTAACCCGGTGACCACCAATATAGCCAAATATCATTTTGCCGACAAGTACCATAGCCTGGTGAAATTGATCCAGGATATCTCCGGTGGCGCCTTAATTACCAAGCCAACCTATCTGGACTGGCAGAACCCGGAGACGCACGGCTTTATGGATAAATACTTCAGCGGCAAGGCCGGCACTTCAGCCGAAGCGCGGCTCCGTATGTTCGACCTGATCCGCAGGCAGCTTGCGTCTGAATATGAAGTTATGGTGCTGCACGGCGAAGGATCGCTGATGGCACAGAGGATGATGATTCTTGGCGAGGCCCGGGAGGATCTCAAAAGGTGCAAGAAGATAGCGGATGACATGGCTGGGATAAAGTAATGTCACATGTCATTGCGGGCCCGAAGGGCGCGGCAATCTGTCCGCAGCGAGTAGATTGCTTCGTCGCTGTGCTCCTCGCAATGACAGAATAAAAGGGGCTCCTCGCAATGACATTTTTGGTGGGTGCCCGCAAAGACGGACGGGCCTGAAGGCCCATCCCTACGGTGAAAAAAAAACACGACGGAGGTAATTAAATGGATGTTTCATACTTGTCCTTGGAAGGTAAGGTGGCATTAATCACGGGAGGC